>JBAIYN010000269.1:0-3429 GCA_037915775.1 Burkholderiales bacterium
GGCAGCAGCCGCCTGGCGAGTGCATGATCCGGATGCGAAGGCAGATCCGGGTAAGCGAGTCTTTCGACCAACGGTTGCGCGGCGAGGAACTCGACCACCTTGCGTGTGTTGGCCACGTGCCGCTCCATCCGCAGCGGCAGCGTTTCGAGTCCTTGCAGCAGCAGGAACGCGCTGTGCGGCGCCATGCAGGCACCGAAGTCGCGCAGCCCTTCGCGCCGTGCGCGCAGCAGGAACGGCGCCACCGTGCTTTCGTCGGCGAAGTTCATGCCGTGGAAACCCGCGTAGGGCTCGGTCAGCGTCGGGAATTTCCCGGATCCCTGCCAGTCGAACGTGCCGCCGTCGACCAGCACGCCGCCGATCGCCACGCCGTGCCCGCCGATGAACTTCGTCGCGGAGTGATAGATCAGGTCGGCGCCGTGCGCGAACGGCTGCATCAGGTACGGCGTGGTGAACGTGCTGTCGACCAGCAGCGGAAGCCCGTGCCCGTGCGCGAGTTCCGCCACGCGCGGGATGTCGAGCACATCGAGGCCGGGATTGCCGAGCGTTTCGCCGAACAGCAGCCGCGTGTTCGGTCGGATCGACGCGCGCCACGCGTCGAGGTCGCGCGGGTCGACGAACGTGGTTTCGATGCCGAACCGCGCCAGCGTGTAGCCAAGCAGGTTGTGCGAGCCGCCGTACAGCGCGCGGCTGGCGACGATGTGCGAACCCGCTCCCATCAATGTGACGATCGCCAGGTGCAAGGCGGCCTGGCCGCTCGCCGTCGCGATCGCGCCCACGCCTTGCTCGAGCGCGGCGACGCGCTCCTCCAGAACCGCAACGGTCGGGTTCGAGATGCGCGAGTAAACGTGCCCCGAGCGCTCCATGTTGAACAGGGCCGCCGCGTGGTCGGAATCGTCGAAGCAGAATGATGTCGTCGCGTAGATCGGGACGGCACGGGCGCCGGTCGTCGCGTCGGGTCGCTGGCCCGCATGCAACGCAAGCGTGTCGAAGCCGGGGTATCTCGGGGCGGGCATGGTCGGTCGCAGGTCACGAATCGCGGGAGGCGGCAAGGTTACCCGACTCGACTCTGCTTTATATTGGCTTGCATGGACATGCGCGCCGACCTGTATCCGCCGCTGGAGCCGTACGACAGCGGCATGCTGGCGCTCGACGAAGTTCACACGATGTTCTGGGAGGCGTGCGGCAATCCGCACGGCATTCCGGTGCTCTTCCTGCACGGCGGACCGGGGGGCGGCTGCTCGCCCGAGCATCGGCGCTTCTTCGACCCGGAGGTGTTTCGCGTCATCCTGTTCGACCAGCGCGGGGCCGGCAGTTCGACCCCCATCGGCGACGTCAGCAACAACACGACCGCGCATCTGGTGTGCGATATCGAGCTGCTGCGTGGCTACCTCGGCATCGGCAAGGCGATGATCTTCGGGGGCTCATGGGGCAGCACGCTCGCGCTCGCGTACGGGCAGGCCAATCCGGACCGCTGCCTGGGCTTCGTGCTGCGCGGTGTCTTCCTGGGAAGGGCTTCGGAGATCGAGTGGTTCCTGTATGGCCTGCGTCACGTCTTTCCGGAGGCATGGCGCAGCTTCGCGGAAATGCTTCCCGAAGTGGAGCGCTCCGACCTGCTGCGCGGTTATCTGAAGCGGCTGTTCGACCCGGACCCGCGCGTGCACCTGCCGTTTGCGCGCGCGTGGAGCGACTACGAAGGCAGTTGTTCGACGTTGTTGCCGAACCCGGAACTGGTGCGGCACCTCGCCGACGAGGCGGTGGGCCTGGCGCGTCTCGAAGCGCATTACTTTGCGCACCAGTGTTTCCTGGCGCCGAACCAGTTGCTGAACCACATGTATCGGATCCGCCACCTTCCGGCGGCGATCGTGCAGGGACGCTACGACATGGTGTGCCCGATCGTCACCGCCGACGAGCTGGCGCGCGCCTGGCCGGGCGCGCGTTACATCGTCGTCAACGACGCCGGCCATTCGGTGTGGGAGCCGGCGATCCGATCCGCGATCATGCGCGAGGTCGAGTTGTTCAAGCAGGCGCTGACCTGATCGGCAGTGCGCAACGCGGATTCCCGGGATCGCTTGTGACCACATCACCGACTGGGCTAGCATGGCTTGTCGGCACTCGCCGCATGCAGGGCGATTCCTGGGAGGCGCCATGAAGGTCAGCGACATCCTGCGCGTGAAGGGCAGCGCGCTGTTCACGGTCACGCCTGAGACATCGCTGTGGACCGCCGTGCAGACGATGGCGGAGAACGACATCGGGTCCGTGGTCGTGATGGAGCGCGGAGACCTGGTCGGCATGCTGACGTTCCGTGAGATCATCAACACGCTGCATGCGCAGCGCGGCACGCTCGGCGACGTCGCGGTGCGGCGCGTGATGGACGATGCGCCGCTCACGGTGACGCCGGAAACGGATGTCAACGAGGTGCGCCGGCTGATGCTCGAGCGTCATACGCGCTACCTGCCGGTGCTCGACGGGCGCGCGCTGCTCGGCGTGATTTCGTTCTACGACGTCGCCAAGGCGGTGCTCGAGGAACAGAGCTTCGAGAACCGGATGCTGAAGGCCTATATCCGCGACTGGCCCGCGGAGGAGTCGGTCAAGGGGTGAGCCTGACACATGGCGCCCGCGTTGCGGTGATCGGCGCGGGCATCGCCGGGCTCGCGTGCGCGCGCGAACTCGTGGCGGGCGGAGCGAGCGTCACGCTCTACGACGCCAGCGACTCCCCGGGCGGGCGTCTGACCACGCTGATGTCCGAGGCCGGCGGCTACGACCATGGCGCGCAATACTTCACCGTAAGCGACGTCCGGTTTGCATCCGCGGTCCGCGGCTGGGAAGCGGAGGGCGTCGTGCAGCGCTGGAACGGAAGGGTGGTCGCCTTTTCCGCGAGCGGAGTCGAAGACCGCACGCGGGCGGCAGAGCGGTTCGTCGCCGTTCCCGACATGCAGCGGCTGGCGGTTCATCTCGCGCGCGACCTGCAGGTCCGGTACGAATCCACCGTGGCGCGGCTGCGGCACGAGGGATCCAACTGGTTCGTCGACTGCGTCGGCGGGGAGCCGCAGCGCGACGCCGCGTACGAGGCGGTGTGCGTCACCTTGCCCTCGACCGGGGCCGCGGCCATGCTGCGTGACCTGACGCCGCTGGCGGACATCGCGGCGACGGTCAACTGGGACCCGTGCTGGACGGCGATGATCGCCTTGCCGCGCCCTTGCGGTGCAGACTTCGACGCCGCGTTCTTTTCCGACGATCCGATCCTCGGCTGGTGCGCGCGTGACAGTTCCAAGCCGCGCCGCGGCACCGTCGCGGGCGTGGCCGAGCGCTGGGTGCTGCAGGCGCGCCCGCGCTGGTCGCGCCGGTTTTTTCAGATGGACGAGGCCGAAGTCGCGAAGTGGCTGGTGCGGTCGTTCTCGGCGCGCATCCGCCGGCCGCTGAGCCCGACCC
>JBAIYN010000557.1:0-2474 GCA_037915775.1 Burkholderiales bacterium
ACGCGCACCCGCCATTCCTGCGGCGTCGGCCATGCGAGCAGTTCGCGCGTGACGCCGCCACCATTGCGCCAGCGCTGCGGCGGCACGTCGCCGAGCTTCACGATCCTGGGGCTCATGGACTGAAGCGCCCCTCGAGCTGGTAGCGCGACCCGGGGTGCACCAGCCGCGCGATCGTGACCGGCACTCCGCGACTGGCGGTGCGCCGCACGATCACCAGGCAGGGATCGCCGCGCCCGATGCCGAGCAGCCGCGCCTCCTGCGCGGTGGGCGTGCCCGCCTCGATCGTGTAGCTCGCCTCCCAGACCGGCGCGACCTCGAGCAGATAGCGGGTCGGCGTCGTGTGCGTGAAGTCGACGTCCAGGTAGTCCGGCGCGGCGGCCGGATTCACGTAGCGATCCTCGCACTGCAGCGGCACGCCGTTGTCGTGATGCACGATCTGCGTGTGATACACGGCCGCTCCCGGCGCCAGTCCCAGCTGCTGCGCCAGCGCCGGCGCCGCCCTCTCCCGCCGCTTGACGCTGACGCGCGCGTGATGGCGGTGGCCGCGCGCCTCGATCTCCTCCTGCAGGTCGCGGATCGTCAGCGTCGACGAAACGCGGTGCAGCTGCGCGGCGAAGGTGCCGACCCCCTGCACGCGCTCGACCAGCCCCTCGCTCTGCAGTTCGCGCAGCGCGCGGTTGACCGTCATGCGGCTGACGCCGAACTGCGCGACCAGCTCCGCCTCGGACGGCATCAGCGCACCCGGGCGCCAGCGCCCCTGTGCGAGCTGCGCCTTGAGGAACTGCTTGACGCGCAGGTAAGGCGCGGCAGCGCGGCGGTGCGGAGCCAAATCCATGCGCCGATGCTACTTGCACACACCTGTCTAGACAAGAGGCGGCGCGGTTCCGCCCGCGCGCGCGAACAGGGGACGCGGCGTGCCGGGTCGGCTCTTGACTATGGTTGTCTAGACAAGTAGATTGCCGGCAACCAGGATGCCTGCCCACGAGGACCGACGATGACCGACCTTTCGCCGCTGCACGGCCTCGCCGCCGCGCGCCCGGTGCGCGCCCCGCGCGGCAGCGCGCTCAGCTGCGCCAACTGGCTGATCGAAGCCGCTTACCGGATGATCCAGAACAACCTCGATCCCGAGGTGGCCGAGAACCCCGACGCGCTGGTCGTGTACGGCGGCATCGGCAAGGCGGCGCGCAACTGGGACTGCTTCGACGCGATCCTGCAGGCGCTGCGCGACCTGCGCGAGGACGAGTCGCTGCTGGTCCAGTCCGGCAAGCCGGTCGGCGTGTTCCGCACGCATCCCGATGCGCCGCGCGTGCTGATCGCCAATTCGAACCTGGTGCCGAAGTGGGCCACCTGGGAGCATTTCCACGAACTCGACCGCAAGGGCCTGATGATGTTCGGCCAGATGACCGCGGGCTCGTGGATCTACATCGGCAGCCAGGGCATCGTGCAGGGAACCTACGAGACCTTCGCCGAGGCCGGGCGCCAGCATTACAACGGCAGCCTCGCCGGGCGCTGGATCCTGACCGCCGGCCTCGGCGGCATGGGCGGCGCGCAGCCGCTGGCGGCAAGCTTCGCCGGCGCCTGCTCGCTGAACGTCGAATGCCAGCAGAGCCGGATCGATTTCCGGCTGCGCTCGCGCTACCTCGACGAACAGGCGCGCGATCTCGACGACGCCCTCGCGCGCATCGCGCGCTACACGAAGGAACGCAAGGCGGTCTCGATCGGCCTGCTCGGCAACGCGGCCGAGGTGGTCCCGGAACTGGTGCGCCGCGCGCGCGCGGGCGGCTTGAAGCCCGATCTGGTGACCGACCAGACCTCGGCGCACGACCTCGTCAACGGCTACCTGCCGGTCGGCTGGACCGTCGAGCGCTGGAAGGCCGCGCAGGCCGACCCCGTGCAGCACGCGACGCTGCGCGCTGCCGCCGCGAAGAGCTGCGCGGTGCACGTGCGCGCGATGCTCGACTTCCACGCGATGGGCATCCCGACCGTCGACTACGGCAACAACATCCGCCAGGTCGCATTCGACGAGGGCGTGCGCGACGCATTCGACTTCCCCGGCTTCGTTCCGGCCTACATCCGGCCGCTGTTCTGCCGCGGCAAGGGGCCGTTCCGCTGGGTCGCGCTGTCGGGCGACCCGGAGGACATCCGCCGCACGGACGCCAAGCTGAAGGAACTGTTCCCGCAGGACGCGCACCTGCATCGCTGGCTCGACATGGCGCAGGAGCGCATCGCGTTCCAGGGCCTGCCGGCCCGCATCTGCTGGATCGGACTGGGCGAGCGGCATCGCGCCGGGCTGGCGTTCAACGAAATGGTCCGGCGCGGCGAGCTGAAGGCGCCGATCGTGATCGGGCGCGACCACCTCGATTCGGGCTCGGTCGCCTCGCCCAACCGCGAGACGGAATCGATGCGCGACGGCTCCGACGCGGTGTCCGACTGGCCGCTGCTGAATGCGCTGCTGAACACCGCCGGCGGTGCGA
>JBAIYN010000387.1:0-6540 GCA_037915775.1 Burkholderiales bacterium
AACCCGATCGAGCTCGTCTGGATGCCGTAGTTCTCCATCGGCTCCATCGTGTTGCCGTCCGACGAGGTCGGCTGCCCGCTGATGCCGAGCATGGTCGGCTGGCTCGGTCCGTAGATGTCGGCGTCGAGCATGCCGACGCGCGCGCCTTCGGCGGCGAGCGCGAGCGCGAGATTCACCGCCACCGTGCTCTTGCCGACCCCGCCCTTGCCGGACGCGACCGCGATGATGTTCTTCACGTTCGGCATCACTTTCAGGCCGCGCTGCACCGTGTGGGCGACGATCCGGGTCGCCACGTTCGCGCTGACGTTGCCCGCGCCGGCCGCGCGCAGCGCCTCGATCACGCGCGCGCGCAGCATTTCGATCTGGCTCGCCGCCGGGTAACCCAGTTCGACGTCGAGGCTGACGTTGTTGCCGTCGACGCGCACGTTGCGCGCCGATTTCGAGCTGACGAGATCCTTGCCGGTGTTCGGATCGACGACGGTCTTCAGGGCTTCGTTGACTTTTTCCAGGGTGAGGCTCATGGCTTGTACTTGTATGAACGGCATCGGGAAGGGACGCAGTCTATCGGACGCCGGCCGTCTGCTTGCCCTTGCTAGACTTGCGGACATTCCGGTCGCGCCCATGAATCCTGCGTTCGCCCTCGATCCGGCACCGCCGTTCTCACGAATGCGCCGGCTGCCCGACTGACCGTGTCGCGCGCCCGCGCGGCGCGCCACCCGCACACTCCCGGATCGAGCCATGAAACCACGCCAGATCTTCGTCACCACCGCGCTGCCGTACGCCAACGGCAAGCCGCACATCGGCCACATCATGGAGTACATCCAGGCCGACATCTGGGTGCGCTACCAGCGGCTGCGCGGCCACGCGGTGCACTTCGTGTGTGCCGAAGACGCACACGGCGCGCCGATCATGATCGCCGCCGAGAAGGCGGGCAAGACGCCGCAGCAGTTCATCGCCGAGATGCAGGCCGCGCGCCAGCAGTATCTCGACGGCTTCCACATCGGTTTCGACCACTGGCACACGACCGACTCGAAGGAGAACGTCGAGCTGTCGCAGTCGATCTACCGCGGACTGCGCGCCAACGAACTGATCGACATCCGCACCATCGAGCAGTTCTACGACCCGGTCAAGGGCATGTTCCTGGCCGACCGCTACATCAAGGGCACGTGCCCCAGGTGCGGCGCGAAGGACCAGTACGGCGACAACTGCGAGGTGTGCGGCGCGACCTACCTGCCGACCGATCTCAAGGACCCCTACTCGGTGCTGACCGGAGCCAGGCCCGAGTTGCGCGCCTCCGAGCATTACTTCTTCCGGCTGTCGGATGCGCGCTGCGTCGAGTTCCTCAAGGCCTGGACGGCCGGCAGAAACACGCGCGGGGAGCCGCACCTGCAGCCCGAGGTGTACGCGAAGACGCAGGAGTGGCTCGGCGAAGGCGGCAAGGGGCTCGCGGACTGGGACATCTCGCGCGATGCGCCGTACTTCGGCATCCCGATTCCGGACGCGAAGGACAAGTACTTCTACGTGTGGCTCGACGCGCCGATCGGCTATCTCGCGTCGCTGAAGGCGTACTTCGACTCCGGCAAGGCGAAGGCCAGGGGCGAGCCGCGCAGCTACGACGAGTTCGTGGCCTCGCCCGAGGTCGAGCAGGTGCACTTCATCGGCAAGGACATCGTGTACTTCCACACGCTGTTCTGGCCTGCGATGCTGAAATTCTCCGGGCGCAAGGTTCCCGACAGCGTGTACGTGCACGGCTTCATCACGGTCAGCGGCGAGAAGATGAGCAAGAGCCGCGGCACCGGCATCGATCCGCTGCGCTACCTGCAGATCGGCATGAACCCGGAATGGTTCCGCTACTACGTGGCGGCGAAGCTGAACGCGCACGTCGAGGACATCGACTTCAACCCGGACGACTTCGTCGCGCGCGTCAACAGCGACCTGATCGGCAAGTACGTGAACATCGCCAGCCGCGCGGCCGGCTTCCTGGTCAAGCACTTCGACGGCCGGCTCGCGACCAGCGACGACCCGTCGGGCGCGCCGGCGGGTGCGACCGCGGTGGCACTGGCCTCGCGCGACGAGATCGCCGAGTTCATGGACGGCCGCGAGTACGGCAAGGCGCTGCGCGAGGCGATGCGGATCGCCGATTTCGCCAACGAGCACTTCGACAAGCACAGGCCGTGGGAGCTCGCGCGCGACCCGGCGCAGCGGACTTTGCTGCAGGCGGTGTGCAGCGACGTGATCAACGCCTTCCGCGTGCTGACGATCTACCTCGCGCCCGTGCTGCCCGCGACCGCGAGCCGCGTGGCGCGCGAGCTGTTCGGCATGGCGCGCGACTTCGGCTGGGACGACCTCGCGCGCCCGACCGAGCGCGTGCTGCCCTACAAGCACCTGATGGCGCGCGTGGAAGCCAAGCAGATCGATGCGCTGTTCGAGCCGCCCGCGGCACCGGTCGAAGCGGCGCCGCTGCCCGGTGGCGAAGCGATCGCGGGCACGATCACGATCGACGACTTTGCCAAGGTCGACCTGCGCATCGCGAAAATCGTCGAAGCCGCCTACGTCGAGGGCTCCGACAAGCTGCTGCGGCTGACCCTCGACGCCGGCGAGGGCCCCGACCCGCAGGGGCGCCCGAAACTTCGCAACGTGTTTTCCGGCATCAAGTCCGCGTACAAGCCGGAGGATCTGGTCGGCAAGCTCACCGTGCTGGTGGCGAACCTCGCGCCGCGCAAGATGAAGTTCGGCACCAGCGAAGGCATGGTGCTCGCCGCGAGCCACGCGGACGAAAAGGCGCAGCCGGGCCTGTACCTGCTCGATCCGCATCCGGGTGCGCAGCCCGGCATGCGGGTCCGATAATCAGGCCAGAACGAACAACGCGACGAGCGCCAGCAGCACCGCGTACTTCAGCGTGTAGTACCAGAAGCGGCTGCGCGCCTTCAGCCGCTTGCCCCACAGGCGGATGCCGATCACGCGCGAGAACAGGCGGTTGACGCCGCCGATGCGCTCGCCCGGCACGTTGGCACTGGTCGAAGCGTTCATCATCGTCGCGCGCACCAGCCGGTTGAATCCCCGCGCGAGCGGATTGTTCAGCGGCCGCTCGACGTCGCAGAACAGGATGATCCGCTGCACGTCGGTGTCGTTGCGCGCGTAGTGGATGAAGGTCTCGTCGAACATCAGCACTTCGCCGTCGCGCCAGTGGCGCCGCTCGCCGTCGACTTCGATGTAGCAGGCGGGCGAATTGGCGGTGCGCAGGCCGAGGTGGTAGCGCAGCGATCCCGCATACGGGTCGCGGTGGCGCGGCAGTGTCGCGCCCGGCGGCAGCACCGCGAACATCGCTCCCTTGATCGACGCGATCGACTGCAGCAGTGCCATCGTCTGCGGGCACGCGGCCAGGGCGGAAGGCAGCGACTCCCCGTACCAGGTCAGGTAGAAGCGCGTCCAGCCGGTCTTGAAGAACGAGTTGAAGCCGACGTCGTTGTAGCCGGTGGCCACCGTGATGCGGCCGCCTTCGTACAGCGCGAGCGCCTCGTCGCGGATCGTCTGCCAGTTGGCCTGCAGCGGCGCGAGTTCGGGAAAGTCGGCCGGGTCGAGGTAGGGCCGCGGCGGGACCTTCGACGACAGGTACAGCAGCGCGTTGATCGGCGCGAGAAAGGTCGAATGGTCGGTCAACTGGCGCGCGAAGCCATGCCGCACGCGCCCGCGCAGGTGCACGTACACCGCCGAGGCGACGAACAGGACGGCGATCCAGAACTTGGCGGAATGAAGGATGTTCAACTCGGCACGCCAGTGACCCGATCGGCCGATGATACTCAGCGCCCGGCCGGGTCCGCGTTCGCCGCGCCGCCGGCACGCAGCATCCGCGGCCGCGACGGCATGATGATCCAATTTGCTTTTGATTCACATCGTATTAACATGTGGCCTTCCGCCTCGTCCGGGACCGCGGTCCGATGGAAAACAAGACTGCCCGCCTCACGCTGCTGCTCGACCCGCGCAAGAAGGCGCTGTTCGAGGAGATCTGCGCGGCGCAGGACCTGACGCCTTCGCAGGTGGTGCGCCAGCTGATCCGCGAGTACATCATCGAGCACGCAGGCAGCCGCACCCTGCCGGCGTGGCTGCTGGCAGCCTCCAGAAAGTCGCCGCGGCGTTGAGCAGGCGATCGCCTTCGTGAACGAACTGCTGCCGCTCGACTGGGTCCTCGTCGCCGTCGTGTCCTGGCTGGCGATCGGCGCAGCCGGCATCGTGCGGCCGGCGAGCTTCTTCATCGTCGCGCGTGTGCTGTTTCCGCTCGGCGCCGCGGTCAGCCTGATCGTCGTGGCCGCGGCGATCGCCGCGCTGCTTTCGACGCCCGACATCGCGGTGCTGCCGCTCGGGCTGCCCGGTCTGCCGTTCCATCTGCGGCTCGATGCGCTGTCCGCGTTCTTCCTGCTGCTGCTCGGCGGCGCCTCGGCCGGCGTGTCGATCTTCGCGTCCGGCTATTTCCGCAAGGGCGAAGGCACGCCGCCCGGCCTGCTGTGCCTGCTGTATCACGGGTTCCTGGCCGCGATGACGATGGTGATGGTCGCCGACGACGCCTACGTGTTCATGGTGATGTGGGAGGCGATGGCGCTGACGTCGTTCTTCCTCGTGACCGCGAACCACGTGATCCCGGAGATCCGCCGCGCCGGCTACCTGTACCTGCTGATCGCACACATCGGCGCGCTCGCGATCCTGCTCGCGTTCGGCGTGCTGCAGGCGAATACCGGCGACTACACGTTCGCCAACATGCGCGCGCAGCACCTGTCACCGTTCTGGGCGTCGGTCGGATTCCTGCTCGCGCTGCTGGGCTTCGGCGCCAAGGCGGGACTGCTGCCGCTGCACGTCTGGCTGCCGGAGGCGCACCCGGCGGCGCCGTCGCCGGTATCGGCGCTGATGAGCGGCGTGATGCTGAAGACCGCGATCTACGGGCTGCTGCGCGTGAGTTTCGACCTGCTGCAGATGCAGCTTGCCTGGTGGGGCGTGCTGGCGCTGGTGCTCGGTCTCGTGACGGCGCTGTTCGGCGTCGTGTTCAGCGCGGTGCAGACCGACATGAAGCGGCTGCTCGCGTATTCGTCGATCGAGAACATCGGCCTGCTCGCCGTCGGCATCGGGCTCGCGCTGCTGTTCGCCGGCTACCGGATGACGGCATTGGCGGCGCTGGCGCTGACCGCGGTGCTGTACCACGCGCTGAACCACGCCTTCTTCAAGAGCCTGCTGTTCCTCGGCACCGGAGCGGTGCTGCACGCGACGGGAGAGCGCAATCTCGGCAAGCTCGGCGGCCTGCTGCGCTACATGCCCTGGGTGGCATGGATCGCGCTCGTCGGCGCGCTGGCGGCTGCCGGGCTGCCGCCGCTGAACGGCTTCGTCTCGGAGTGGCTGCTGCTGCAGAGCTTCCTCTTCACGCTCGGCCTGCCCGGCACCTTCGTCAACAACCTGGTGCCGGTCGCCGCCGCCGGCGTCGCGCTGGTCGCCGCACTCGGCGGCTACGTGATGGTGAAGTTCTTCGGCGTGATCTTCCTCGGCCAGCCGCGCGAGTCCGCGCTGTCGCAGTCGCATGACGCCGCCTTGTGGGAACGGGTTGGACTCGTGTGGCTGGCGCTCGGCTGCGTCGTGCTCGGCCTCTTCCCGGTGCAGGTGATCGCGCTGATCGACCCGGTCACGCACGCGCTGGTCGGCAACGGCGTCGGCGAAAACGTCGCGGCGAACGGCTGGCTCTTCCTCGCCCCGGTCGAGCCCGCGCGCGCGAGTTACAGCCCGCTGCTGTTCCTGATCCTGGTCGCCGCGAGTTTCGCTCTCGCGTTCCTGCTCGTGCGCCGCCTGTATCACGGACGCCTGCGCCGCGCCGCACCGTGGGACTGCGGCTTTCCGCTGCAGACCGCACGCATGCAGGACACCGCCGAAGGCTTCGGCCAGCCGATCCGGCAGGTGTTCGAGCCGTTCTTCCGCATCGACCGCCATTTGCCGACCCCGTTCGATCGCGCGCCTTCGTACCGACTGGTCGCGACCGACCACCTGTGGCACTGGCTGTACCTGCCGGTGGCGCGGATCGTGGAGACGGTTTCGCGCATCGTCGGTCTGCTGCAGCAGGGCCGCATCGCCACCTACCTGATGTTCAGCTTCGTCACCCTGCTGGTGATGCTGGTGCTGGTGTTCCGATGAACGTCACTGGCGCAACTGCTCAGCTGCTCGCGATCCTGATCGCGGTGCTCGGCGCGCCTCTGCTTTCCGGCTGGGTCAACCAGTGCCGCGCCTGGCTGCAGAACAAGAGCGCGCCGCCACTGCTGCTGCCGTACCGCACGCTGCACAAGCTCTTCTACAAGGAGTCGGTGGTCGCCGAGCATGCGACGCAGCTGTTCCGCGCGGCGCCTTACATCGTTTTCGGCGCGATGGTGCTCGCCTGCGGGATCGTCCCCAGCTTGTCGACCGACCTGCCGCTGGCGCCGGCTGCCGACGCGATCGCGCTGGTCGGGCTGTTCGCGCTCGCGCGCGTGTTCATCTCGCTGGCGGCGATGGATGTCGGCACCGCATTCGGCA
>JBAIYN010000653.1:0-1811 GCA_037915775.1 Burkholderiales bacterium
CGCGTGGATGATCCATGACAGCGCCATGGAGCGCATCCTCTTCAAGGGCGTTGCACATGTGAATCCGCTGCAGTTCCCCGGCATGGCAGAGCGCACCGTGACGGTCGGCGCAGCATCGAAGGAGTACCGCATGATCGGCTGGCGCGTCGGGTGGGTGGTTTGTCCGATGTCGGCGGCGGAGGCGATGGGTCGTGTCGCGATTTCCAACGTCGTCTGTCCGGTCGGCATCGCCCAGCAAGCGGCGGCAGCCGCCATCGAAGCAAGTGACGATGGCATCGCTGGCTGCATGGCCACGTGGCAGGCGCGGCACGATCTGCTGCGGTCCGCGCTGAGTCCGCGTTACGACCTGATTCCCGCCCACGGCGGCTGGTCGCTTCTGATCGACTTCGCCTCGCGCGGCCTGACGGGAGCCGAAGCGTCGCGACGCCTGCTCGCCGAAGGCGTGGCGGCCACGTCGATGGAGAACTGGGGGGCGGACGAGACCGCCAGGTACCTGCGGCTGGTGTTTGCCAACGAACCCGTCGAGCGGCTGCAGCACGCGGCGAGCCGCTTTCGCCGCGCTTTCGGTGACTGACCACGGGCGCCTGCGTGACGACGACATCGTCTCTGGCCGGCCGATCGCGGCCGTCCTGGCGCACACGGCATCCGGCGCTCGCGGATGCACTCGTGTGCGACGGCCTGCTGCCGTGGAGCAAGGCGTTCCTTCCGCCCGGCGCCAAGCTTGCCGACGTGCTGAAGCGGTTCCGCGCGCAGGGCTTCGACCATGTCTCGCTGACAGCCGCCGCCGGCTCGGACGATCACGTTGTGGCCTTCGTCCGCCTCGGCCAGTTGTGTCGAGAGCTCCAGTCCATGACAGATTGGGCCCGGATCGCGCACCGGGCGGACGAAATTCGCCAGACGCAGATCGATGGGCGGCTGTCGGTCTCCTTTCACTTCCAGACCGCGACCCCGTTCGCGGCCGATCTTGAGCTGGTCGATGCGTTTCACATGTCCGGCGTGATGCGGGCAATCATTGCCTACAACGAAGCCAACGTATTTGGCGACGGCTGCCATGAAATGCGCAATGCCGGGTTGAGCCGCCGTGGTCGCGACCTGCTCGAGAGAATGGATCAGGCCGGAATGCGAGTCGACCTGAGCCACTGCGGAGAACGTACTAGCCTCGATGCACTCGAGCTGCCGCTGGCGCGGCCGCCGATCTTCTCGCATTCGAACGCGCGCGCACTGTTCGATCACGAACGCAACATCAGCGACGCGCAGATTCGCGCCTGCGCCGGGCGCGGCGGTTACATCGGCGTCAACGGCGCCGGCATGTTCATCGGCGCCGAGGGGCGCGCGATTCCACGTGTGCTGTCGACGCACGTCGCGCACATCGCATCGATCGCCGGCGTCGAGCGTGTCGGCCTGGGACTGGACTTCATGTATCTGGAAGGCAGTGACTACGGCTTCTTCCAAGCAAATCGCGGCCGCTGGCCGCGCGGATACCCCGATCCGCCCTGGAGCTTCCTGCAGCCGGAACAGTTCGGCGATCTCGTCGACGAACTCGCCGCCCGTGGATTCAGCCCGGTCGAGCTGCGCGGCCTGCTGGGAGAAAACTATGTGCGACTTGCCTGTTGATGCGGTCTCGGCCGCGCTCGACGGCCGGCTGCACGGCGTTTGCGCAGATCCGCATCACATGCGATGCCGTGCCAGATGCCGCGGCGTCCACGCGTGCGGCACCTTGCGCACGAAGTTCGAGCGTGCGTAGTGGTAGCTGGGATCGAAGCCGTAGAAATTCCGGCGCATCTGCGCCAGTTCCTCGGCGCGATATGCCG
>JBAIYN010000603.1:0-5390 GCA_037915775.1 Burkholderiales bacterium
CTGACTCCATCTTTCTCGCCACGTTCGATCCGCATCGCGACCGCTGCCTTGCAGTCGCCCTCGGTCGGTCGTGCCGTCATGCTCGAGGGAATGCACGGGCAGAGGAAACTGCAGTTGCACGTTTCCATGTACTGACCTTCGATGCGCCATGAACTCATCGCTTGCCTCCCCGAAACAGTCCGGCGGCGTCGAGACGACGTCGCTCCAACCCCCTCCCACCCTAGCGCGGTCGGTGTCCAGCCTCAACCGCATCTTGCAGCGATGGGCGCGCTACGTAGGTGGCGAAGGCCGCGCCGGCGGGCGCGTTGGCGCGCGATGCGGGCGGAAGACAAGGATTCCCAGCCTGAATATCATCGATGCCATAGGGGGGAAGACCATGAGGGGACTGTGCAGGAGCCCGTGCCGATGAGAACGCAGGTCGCGATCATCGGGGCCGGCCCGGCGGGGCTGTTGCTGGGGGCATTGCTGACGCGGAGCGGGATCGACAACGTCATCCTCGAGCGTCACAGCGCCGACCACGTGCTGGCACGCATCCGCGCCGGCGTGCTCGAACAGGTGACAGCCGACCTGCTCGAGGAAGCCGGCGTCGCGGCGCGCCTGCGGCGTGAAGGAATGCCGCACGACGGATTCGATCTGAGTTTCGGCGGCGCACGGCACCGGATCGACCTGCATCGCCTCACCGGGCGGCGCGTGACGATCTACGGGCAAACCGAGGTGACGCGCGACCTGATGGATGCGCGCGCCGCCGCCGGGCTCGTGTCGGAGTACGAGGCGGCGGATGTCACGATCGGCGATTTCGAGCACGGCCCGCCGCGCGTCCGCTATCTGAAGGACGGCCGTACGCACGAAGTCGAATGCGACTTCGTGGCCGGCTGCGATGGTTTTCATGGCGTCTGCCGTCGCAGCATCCCGCCCGGCGCGATCAAGGCCTATGAAAAGCTCTACCCGTTCGGCTGGCTGGGGGTGCTGTCGCGCACGCCACCGGTGTCGAGCGAGCTGATCTACTGCAACCACGAGCGCGGCTTCGCGCTGTGCAGCATGCGGTCGACGAACCTGTCGCGCTACTACGTGCAGTGCTCGCTCGACGACCGCGCGGAGCAATGGTCCGACGACGCCTTCTGGGACGAACTGAAGCGTCGGCTGGACCCGGACGCCGCCGCGCGCCTGATCACGGGACCGTCGATCGAGAAGAGCATCGCGCCGCTGCGCAGCTTCGTCGCCGAACCGATGCGCTTCGGGCGGATGTTCCTGGCAGGCGACGCGGCGCATATCGTGCCGCCGACCGGCGCCAAGGGGCTGAACCTGGCCGCGGCCGACGTCGGCCTGCTCGCGCAGGCGCTGATCGAGTTCTATCGGCAGGGATCGAGCGCCGGCATCGATACCTATTCGGACCGCTGCCTGCGCCGCGTCTGGAAAGCGGAGCGGTTCTCGTGGTGGATGACCTCGCTGCTGCACCGGTTTCCGGAAACCGGCGACTTCGGCCGCAAGATCCAGCTCGCGGAGCTCGACTACCTGGTCGGCTCGACCGCGGCACAGACCGTGCTGGCGGAGAACTACGTCGGCCTGCCGCTGCGTTGATGCGAAGCAGGGCGGCGCGCGCGTAGGCCGTTCGAAGTACCGAGGGTTGCGGTCGCGCAAGCTCGACCGGCGCCACGCGCGCTACAAGCCAAGTAAGAGCCGATCGGTGGCAGCTGATGTCGGATCCCGTCGCCCGCGCACTGAAACGAAACCTTCTGAACGCCGCGCTCGCGCTAGCGGTGATCCACGTGATCGGCACGCTCGGATATCACGCGATCGATGCCGCGCGTGGCGGCCATGCGTCCTATTTCGACGCCTTCTACATGACCGTGATCACGGTGACGACGATCGGCTATGCCGAGACGATCGACCTCGCGGGCAGCGTCTCCGGCCGTCTGTTCAACGTCGCCATCGCGATCAGCGGCATCGGATTCCTGTGGGTGATGTTCTCGAATTTCACCGCGCTGCTGCTGGCGCGCGCGATGGATCCGGCGCGCCAGCGCCGCCGGCTGCTGAAGGAGGTGGGAAGAATGCAGGGCCATTACATCGTCTGCGGTCTGGGCCGCATCGGCGCGAACGTTGCCCGCGAGCTGCGCGCGACCGGGCATGCGTTCGTCGCAATCGAGGAGTCGCAGGGCGCCATCGATGCCTTCCGGCGACACGAAAACCCGTCCGAGGATTTGCGCGTGCTGGTCGCCGATGCGAGCGACGACGCTGCGCTGGTATCGGCCGGGCTGCCGAACGCGCGCGGCGTCTTCGCAGTCACCGGCGAGGACAGCAAGAACATGCTGATCGCGCTATCCGCCAAGCAGCTCAACCCGCAGGCGCGCGTGGTGGCCCGCGTGCACGATGTGCGCAACGTTGAGAAATGCCGCCGGGCTGGCGCGGACGAAATCGTCTCGCCTGATTTCACCGGCGCGTTGCGGATGGCGTCGGCAATGCTGCGCCCGCAGGCGGCAGGCTTCATTGATGAACTGCTGCACCGGCCAGATGCGATGCGGCTGGTCGACGTGGTCGTGCCGGGAGACGCGGCCGGCCGTTCGCTCGGCGACCTCGAACTGCGCGCCAGCGAGTATCTGGTGGTCGGCCTTCGCAGCGGCGGGGAGTTGCGGCTGAACCCGGGGCCGGAATCCCAGCTCGAGGCGGGTGCCGTGCTGATTGCACTGGCGTCGCCTTCCGGCGAGCGGGAACTGCAGCAGCGCCTGGCGCAAGCCGCCTGACGCTGCGTCTTCGAGCGACGCGCCTCTACTTGCGCGCGGCGATCGACTGTTCCGCTTTCGTCACGAGCGCGGGGCCGATCGTGCCCTTCCACTGCGCGTACACGCGGCGCGTGGCGGTGACGAACTCGTTGCGCTCGGCCGGCGTCAGGCGAGTGACCTTCACGCCCATGCCTTCGATTTCCTTCAGCAGCGGCTGGCCAGGTTCGTCGAGCCCCTTGCGCGCAATGACGACCTCCTGCTTGCCGGCATCGATCGCCGCCTGCCGCACGATCTCGCGGTCGGTCGGCGTCCAGCTTTCCCACACTTCCTTGTTGACGACGAAGATCAGCGGGTCGGCCACGTAGCCCCACATCGTCACGTTCTTCTGGCCGACGTTCTGCAGCTTCGCCGCGGTGAAGATCGACATCGGGTTTTCCTGGCCATCGACCGCGCCCGACGCAAAGGCCGGCTGCGCGTCGGCCCAGCTCATCTGCGTCGGATTGGCGCCGAGCGCGCGGAACGTGTCGAGGAAGAGCGGCGAACCCACCACGCGGATCTTCAGGCCCTTCAGGTCATCGGGCCTGCGCACCTCGTGCTTGGAGTTGGTCAGCTCGCGGAAACCGTTCTCGCCCCATGCAAGCGGCACCACGCCCTGCCTTTCGAGGATCGCGAAGATATCCTTGCCGACCGGCCCCTGCGTCAGCGCGTCGATCGCCTTGTAGTCGGGCATCAGGAACGGCAACGAGAACAGGTTCAGTTCCTTCACCTGCGGCGACCAGTTGATCGTCGAGCCGATCGCCATGTCGATGATGCCCTGGCGGATCGCGGTGAATTCGCGCGTCTGATCGCCCTGCACCAGCGACACGCCCGGGTACATCTTTATGTTGATGCGGCCGTTGGTGCGCTGACGCACGAGGTCCGCCCAGATCTCGCCGCCCTTGCCCCACGGGAAGGAGGCCGGCACCACGGTGGAGAGCTTGTACTCGTCCTTGTACTTGGGCTGTGCCTGGGCAAGTGTTCCGGTCGCAAGTGCCACCGCGGCGGCGGCGACGGCTAAAAGGTGTCTGCGTTTCATCGTATCTCCTGCACGTGGGAGGTGAGGGAAGAAGAGGGCTCAATAGCCGAGCCGTTGCGGCAACCATAGCGCGAGCTGGGGAACGGCAGCAACCAGCGCCAGCGCGACGAGCATGGAGGCGACCATCCACAGCACCCAGCGTACCGTCGACTCCATGCCGATGCCGGCGATGCGCGTGGTGACCAGCAGGTTGACCGCCATCGGCGGCGTGAACTGGCCGATCGCTAGGTTCATCGTCATCAGCACGCCGAACCAGGTCATGTCCCAGCCGAACGCGTTGACGATCGGCACCAGGATCGGCAGGAAGATCAGGAAGATCGACGCCGCGTCGAGCAGCATGCCGGCGATCAGCAGCAGCAGCATGATCATCGCCAGCATCAGATGATGTTCGCCGGTCAGCGACAGCATCGCCTTGGCGAGCGCGTCGAAGGCGCCGAGCGTGGAGCCCGCATGCGCAAAGATGCCGGCGCAGGCGATGATCAGCATCACCACCGCCGAGATCTCTGCCGAGTCGACCAGCACGCGATACAGCTTGTGCCAGGTCAGCGTGCGATAGACGAACAGGCCGACGAACAGGCCGTAGAACACCGCGACCACGGCCGCCTCGGTGGGCGTGAACGCGCCGGTGCGCAGGCCGCCGAGGATGATCACCGGCGCGGCGATGCCCCAGCTCGCATCGCGCAGCGTCCGCAGCAGCGCGACGCGTTCCGACTTCTCGGTCGTGCCCCAGCCGTACTTGCGCGCAAAAAGGACCGTGGGCGCCAGCAGCGACGACCCCGCGAGGATGCCGGGGATCAGGCCGGCGGCGAACAAGGCGGGCACCGAAACCTGCGGCACCAGCACCGTGAAGATCACGAACGCGATCGACGGCGGGATCAGGATCGCGGTCGAGCCCGCCGCCGCGATCAGGCTCGCCGAGAACGCCGGCGGATAGCCCTGCCGCGTCATCGACGGCAGCATCACCATCGCCACTGCGGCGGCGTCGGCCGGCCCCGAGCCGGAGATGCCGCCGAGGAACATGCAGACGAGGATCGCCACCACGCCCTGCGCGCCGCGCCGTTCACCGACCAGCGCACTGACGAACGCGACCAGCTTGGCCGCCACGCCGACGCGCTCGAAGATCATTCCGGCCAGGATGAAGACCGGCAGCGCCAGCAGCGGATACTTGGCCAGGCTCGAGTAGACGTTGGTCGCGATCGACATCGAGCCCAGGTCGGCGCCGATGATCACCACGCAGCCGACGATGCCGAGCGCCGTCGCCAGCGGCGCCCCGAGCACGAGCAGCAGCCCGAAACCCGCGAACAGCAGCACGCTCATTGCGCGTCACCCCGGCGCAGCAGGCGCAGCACGCGGCCCAGCACGCGCGCCACGATTGCGATCGCGAGCACCGGCAGCCAGATCGAATAGGCCCACTGCGGGATCCCGAGCCCGGGGCTGGTGGTGCCGTATTTCCAGTCGTCGAGGACGAAGCGCCAGCCCGTCCATGCAACGAGCACGAACAGCGCCGCCGTCAGCAGCAGCCCGCCGATCTCGAGCACGAGCGGCACCGGTCGCGGCAGCATGTCGGCGAAGAAGGTCACGCGGATGTGCCGGTTGCG
>JBAIYN010000379.1:0-6027 GCA_037915775.1 Burkholderiales bacterium
AAAGAGTTCGAACAGCCGCTGGCGCGCGGCGTCGCCGAGTCCCACGTCCTTCTCGAGGAACCAGATCACGAAGCGCGCATCCGGGATCAGCTGATGCTCGTCGAGGTAGCCGCGCATGTAGCGCAGCACCTGCCAGTGCAGGTCGGTCAGCTCGATGCCTTCCCTGCGCGCGAGCGCGACGGCGACATCATCGTTCCAGTCGTCGGGATCGATCAGGTATCCCTCGTCGTCGGCGGCCGGCAGCGCGCCGGTCGCGTTCTTCAGTGGAGCGTTCATTCCGGGACCTTCAGCGAGTCGTGTTGCTCGTCCTGCGCGTCGGCGAGACGCGCCGCGATCAAGCCGATCGGTGCTGCGTCATGAAATCTACGGCTGCTTGGGCGTCTCGTATTCGGCTTCCTTCTGGAACGGCTCCCAGACGGTTTCGAAGCCGACGAACCCCTTTTCGTTCGGCGGCATCTGGCGCGTGATAAAGAAACGCGAATGTCCGTCAGGAACCTTGGTGATGGGTTTCTGCTCGCTCGCACTCATCGTTCACCTCCTAGTTCACCTCTTACACAGGTCGCATCAGCGACGGGTCGACATCGGGGCTCGCGCCGATCGCCCCGCCGGCTTTCATCTCTGCGTCGGTCGCGTCGCGCACCGTCAGAATCTCGAGGACGAAAACGACCTCCCTGCCGCAGAGCGGATTGTTGCCATCGACGGTCAGTGTCTCGTCGTCCATGTGTGTCACGAGAAAGCTGCGCGTCTGGCCTTTGTCGTTTTCCATGAGTATGGAGGTGCCGACCTGCCGATATTCCTCGGGGACGTTTTCGATGTAGTCGGAGAAGACCAGCGACTCGTCCCGGGGGCCGAAGATCTGGTTGCCGTCGATCGTCACCTCGATGACGTCGCCGGCGCGCTTGCCCTCGAGCTGCATGTGGACCGATGGGGCCAGGATCTCGTTGTATCCGTGGATATAGCCGAGCGGGAACTCGACTCGGGTGAGGACGTGCCCGGTCTTCCGGTCGGTCACCTTGTAGGTCAGCTCGACGAACTTGCCGGCGCGGATGGCTTCGCTCACGTCAGATCCCGACGATCAGATCAGAAGATGGACGCACCGAAGATCCGCAGCTTGCCGTCCTCGTAGCCGAGGACGAGTCGGCCCAGCCATTCGCCGGGCTTCTTGGTGCTGCGCTGTCGATAGAGCACGGTCACATGCTCGCCGCGGCGGATGGTGCCGAGCGCGTCGAACTCCTCGGACAGGTTGCGCGCCAGCTCGCTGTGCGCGAACTGGTGGCCGGCCGCGACCTGGTCCATCGCGCGCGCCAGCGAGCTGGAGAAGTTCCGCGAGAACTCGCCGTACTTGCCTTCGTTCGAGTTCCTGACGAGGTCGCGCCACAGGGGCTTGGCCAGCGCCAGGATCTCTTCGTCGGTCTTCTCGGTGATGTTCACGCAGCACTTCTCCGCGGATTCCCGGCGTTGCCGCTACTTCTCGTCCGCGACCAGGTGATAGCAGGGCGCCTTCTCCATCGTGTATTCGCCGGTCTTCGGGTCGCGCCGCGAAACCGTCAGCACGTGCCAGTTCGCGTCGTCCACCTTCATGGCGTCGCCCCGGTAGTAGTAGCCCGGCCAACGGGTCTCCTTGCGGAACAGCGTGTGCTGCGTGACGCACTCGGCGGCGCGATGACGGTGCTTTAGCTCCCACGCGCGCAGCAACTCGTGGATGTCCTTCGCCGCGAGGTTCTGCAGGTCTTCCTCCATGATCGCGAGCTTCTTCAGGCCGATGTTCAGAAGCTTCTCGTTGGTCATGTAGTTGACGGTCGCGCCGCCGCAATACTCGTCCATCAGCTTCTGCAAACGTTCCAGCCCCTGCTTCGGATTGATGTAGTGCGGGTTGACGTCGCCCGCGACGATCTCGTTGCGCCAGGTTCGGTAGTGCTCCAGCGGCTTGTAGATCTCCTCCTTGCGGCGGCTGATCTGCGCGTCTGAGACGACGATGCCCTCGGCCTTGCCGTCGTCGATGTACTTGCAGGCGGCCTTCGCTGCGAGGCGGCCTTCGGTGAACGATCCCGACGAGAACGCGTGCGGCGTGCCGCCGACCGCGTCGCCGGCGCCGAACAGGCCCGCGACCGTCGTCATGCGGTTGTAGCCCCAGAAGTACTCGGGGGGCGAGATGTCCTCCGGGCCCGAGCACCACGCGCCCGAGCCGGTGGCATGCGAGCCCATCACGTACGGTTCCGAGGTGGTCAGCTCGGGGTTCTCGTTCTTCGGATCCACGTCGGTGGCGGCCCACACGACCGCCTGGCCGACCGTCATGCCGAGGAAGTTTTCCCAACCGACCTCTTCCAGATGAGGATCCTGGAAGGCGCGCATCGTCACCATGTGGATGGGGCCGCGCCCGGCATTGATCTCGCTGATCAGCGCGTGGTTGCGCAGACAGGTCGGGATCGGCCGATGCGTCAGGTGGAAAGAGTCGGGATCCAGATATTCCTTGCCGACCATCTTCTGCAGTTCGGGCCACCACTTGGACTCGTACTCCTGGCCCAGGCCGTTTTGGGTGTAGGTCTTCAGGTGCAGGAAGTAGGCGCCGACGGGACCGTAGCCGTCCTTGAATCGCGCCAGCACGATGCGGTTCTCCATCTGCGTCATCTTGGCGCCGGCCTCGATCAGCAGGCCGTAGGCGGACGCAGACGACCAGGGCGCATACCAGGTGCGGCCTGAGCCTTCGCCCACCGAGCGCGGCTTGAAGATGTTGGAGGCACCGCCCGCGCCGCAGATGACGGTCTTGGACTTGAAGACGTGGTAGTTGCCGGTGCGGACGTTGAACCCCACGGCCCCGGCGACCCGGTTGTCCCTGCTCTCGTCCATCAGCAGATGCGTGACGCAGATGCGGTTGAAGACCTTGTCCGCCGACTTCTTCGCCGCCTCGGCCACGATGGGCTTGTAGGACTCGCCGTGGATCATGATCTGCCACCGACCCTCGCGCAGATAGCGCCCGGTCTTCGGGTCCTTCATGATCGGCAGGCCCCAGTCCTCGAACTGGTGCACGGTGGAGTCGACGTGGCGGGCCATGTCGAACAGCAGGTCCTCGCGCACCATGCCCATCAGGTCGATGCGGGCGTATCGCACATGGTCCTCGGGCTGGTTCTCGCCCCAGCGCGTACCCAGGTAGCAGTTGATCGCGTACAGGCCCTGGGCGACCGCGCCCGAACGATCGATGTTCGCCTTCTCGGCGATCACGATCTTCTTGTTCTGGCCCCAGAATCGAGCCTCCCAGGCGGCACCGGTGCCGCCCAGCCCCGCACCGACGACGAGGATGTCGATGCCGTCTTCGATGATCGTTTGGTAGGCCATCAGTAGTACACCCCTTTTTTCAACATCAGTCCCGCCGCCTTGAGCGTGCGCAGAGCGCCGTCGTCCATGCGGATGTATTTCGGCTCGTTGTAGAGCAGCTCGCTGCTGCGCATTTCCTTGCTCGGCGGTGCGACGTCCGCCAGCTTGGGAATCGCCTGGCCCCAGGGCTTGGTGGTGATGGGCGACAGGAAGTTCTTTTCCGTGCCGTTGCGAAACTTGATCCGCCAGGCGATCGTGCCTTTCTGTTCGTCGCGGTGCACGCGCACGCTGTGGCCCAGCGGGGCGAAGTCCGCGTAGCCGCGCACGTCGATCGCGTGCTGCGGGCAGGCCTTCACGCAGGAGTAGCACTCCCAGCACATGTTCGGCTCGATGTTGTAGGCGCGCCGATAGGTCGTGTCGATGTGCATGATGTCCGACGGGCAGATGTCGACACAATGTCCGCATCCGTCGCACCTTGTCATGTAGACAAAGGTAGGCATTCGTCCGGCTCCTTATTCTGTTCCAGCAGAAACGGCGGGTTGCTTATCTGTTAATAGTGGCGGGGCGCTTCGCGCTTGATGCCGAGCCCCATGTCCATCGGAGCGTCCCGCAACAGCTCCATCGAGTGTCGCTTCTGCTGCTCGGGATCGTCGCGGGTCTGCGTGGGCAGGTTTGCGGCCCATCCGTTGGCCTTGGACACTCTCTTTTCGAAGGCGGCGGCAGGCTTGAAGAACATGTGGGCGAACTTGGACCACGGCACGCCCGCGAACAGCACGGTGGTGGCCAGGATGTACAGCCAGAAGAGCACGCCGACCCCGCCGCCGGATGCCGCCCAGATCAGGCCGAGCGTGGCACTCGCCAGCAGCGACAGGATGAATAGGTCCGCCTTGACGAGGCGCAACGGCGAATTGCCCTCGGCCGCGACATCGACGCGGATGAAGAACCAGAACCAGTAGCCGCCGACGCAGATCATCAGGCCGCCGAGCCACCAGAGCTGCGCCCAGACAGGGCTTGCCGCGGCATTGAAGACCAGCACCACGGTGGCGAGCACGTAGAGCACGAAGCCGTACATGCCCAGCAGGTGAGAGATGCGCCGGCGCGGGTTGCAGAACTCGCCGGAGGCCAGCACGTCGACCACGGCGGTCTGCACGGCGATCGACACCAGCTCGCCGCCACCAAGGGGCTGCACCGCCTTGGACTTCGACCGGCTGAATTTCTGGAAAAAGTACTTGGCGCTGCCCTTGTGCACGACGTCGAACAGCGTTCCCGCCACGACCAGTATGAACATGACGACGACGTACGTCTGCATGACCGCAGGCGAAAGCGACGCCGACAGCCCGGCAAACGGATTGGTGGTGAACATCGTGTAACTCCTCCTCGAACTATCGCAGGTCTGGTTTCTTCCGGCAGTTTCAGCGGGCCGAATGCCCGGTCAGCTTCACTTCCACGCGTTCGTTTGCGGCGAGCCCCTCGTAGTATTGGCGCAGGATCTTCAGCACTTCCGGCCGGCTGAACTCCGCCGGCACCTCGGCACCTTCGGACAGCCACTTGCGCAGCTTGGTGCCGGACACGAGCAGGCGGTCCTTGTCGTCGTGCGGGCACGTGCGCGCCGAAGCCATTCCTCCGCACTGGTAGCACCAGAAGGTCCAGTCGATCTTAAGCGCCTTCGTCTGCAGGGCGTCGGCCGGAATTTCATCGAAAATGTGATGCGCGTCAAAGGGACCGTAGTAATTACCGACCCCTGCATGGTCGCGTCCCACGATCAGGTGCGAGCAGCCGTAGTTCTGGCGGAACAGCGCGTGCAGCAGCGCCTCGCGCGGCCCGGCGTAGCGCATGTCGAGCGGGTAGCCGGCCTGCACCACGGTCTTCTTCACGAAATAGCGGTCGATCAGCGTGCCGATCGCCTGCGTGCGCACGTCGGCCGGAATGTCGCCGGGCTTCAGGTGGCCGAGCAGCGAATGCACCAGCACGCCGTCGCACACCTCGATCGCCACCTTGGCCAGGTATTCGTGCGAACGGTGCATCGGATTGCGCGTCTGGAACGCGGCGATGCGGCTCCAGCCGAGTTCGTCGAACAGCGCGCGCGTCTGCTTCGGCGTCATGAACAGCGCGCCGTACTTCTCGGGAAAGCCGCCGGTCGACAGCACCTGCACCTTGCCGGCGATGTTGACGTCGCCCTGTTCCATCACCATCTTCACGCCCGGATGCTCGGGGTCGGCGGTGCGGAACACCATCATGCACTCGTGCTTCTTGTTGATCGCGTACTTCTCGCTCACCCGCATCAGCGCGAGGATCTCGTCCGATTCGGGATCGATCAGCGCGATCTCGTCGCCGGTGCGGAAGCGGGCTGCGTCCTCGGTAGTCGCGGACAGCGTGATCGGGATCGGCCAGAACAGGCCGTTGGCGAGTTTCATGCCATCGCACACTCGCTCCCAGTCGCCGTGCGTCATGAAGCCGTCGAGCGGCGTGAAGCCGCCGATGCCGAGCATGATCAGGTCGCCTTTTTCGCGCGAGCTGACGCGCAGTTTCGGCAGGGTTCGTGCGCGCGCCAGTGCCTCGGTGCGGGCCTCGCCCTCGAGCAGCAGCGGCTTCAGCGCTCCACCACCATGTGGATCAACCAGGCGCGACACGATGTCTCCTTCGTTGGCGAAGCAGGCGGAGCGTCTTTCCGCGTGCATCCGCAGGGGTGGAAATTCGTCATTCCGTGCCGCGCGC
>JBAIYN010000662.1:0-9572 GCA_037915775.1 Burkholderiales bacterium
CACGGCATTGCGCGCGGCGATCGCCTGCAGATGCCCGCGCTCCGCAAGCGCCGCTTCGAGCGACGGCAGGGACGTGAAGTACAACTGCAGCGCGAGGACCGGCAACGGCTTGTCGGCGCTGAACGGCGTATCCACCTCGGCAGGTGTATACAAGTGCCCTTTCGTCAGCCCCGGCGTGCGGCGCAGGACGTCGATCAGCCCGCGACGCTCGCGTTCGCCGAGCCGGGCCGGTGGTCGGTTCGGCGACTCGAAATAGACGAAGTAGGTGAAAGCCATCGCTTAGCCTGCCGATCCGGGATCGCCAACCGAACGATGATCGTGCCGCGGATCAGGTCGCATCGAAATCCCCCGCCAGCAACGCGCCATGACCCGGTCGGCGGTCCGGCAGGCCGAGCAGTCGCAGGCAATGCCAGATGAGCGCCTGGTTGCTCGCAATCACCGGACGGCCGAAATCCGCCTCGATCTGTCCGAGCACCGAAGCGATCTGGATGCCGGCGCAGCTGATCAGCAGCCCATCGCAATCCGTATCGCTGAGTCCCCGCGCGAATTCGCGCCAGCGAGCGGCAGGAATCGAACCCTGAGTGACCGGATCTGCGCACGGCTGTCCGCCGGTCGCCACGACGTCGAAGCCGCGCGCACGGAAGAAGGCGGTCTCCGCCGCCAGGACCTCCGGCAGGTACGGTGTCAGCAGCGCGAAACGGCGCACGCGCGCTGCGGTCAGAGCGGCCAGCACCGCCTCGATCGTCGTCGTCGAGCGGATTGCAGTCGCGTCGGCGATGCGCCGGTTGATCGCCTCCGCGCCCACGACGAGGCTGGCCGCGGTGCAGTTGAAAGCGATCAGGTCGACTTCGGCATCCGCCAGCAGCTGCGCGTGCATCTCGAGGTCGCGTACCACCTCGACATCGTCTTCGAGACCGGCCTTGCGAAAGCGGATCCGCGTGGTGAGGAACTGCACGCCTTCGGGCGCCATCAGCTGCGGCTCGTGGTCGCACAGCCCTCCCGACGGATAGAGCTGCCCGATGCGCGCCTTCGAGCCGAACCCCTGCCCCATCTCCAGCCTCGTTCGCCGCGCGTGCCGCTAGCGCACCATCAGCGCCGGCAGCGTAGTCACCAGCGGCGGGAACGCGATCAGCAGCGCCATCACGACCGTCTCGCAGACGATGAACGGCAGCGCGGCGCGGTATACCTGCGTCAGCGTGGTGCCCGCGGGAGCCACGCCCTTGACGACGAAGAGCACCAGTCCGAACGGCGGCGTGATCGTCGCCATCTCCATGTTCAGCAGCATGACCGCGCCGAACCAGATCGGCGATAGCCCGAGCGCCTGGATGATCGGAAAGAAGATCGGGATCGTCAGCATCATGATGGACAGCGGCTCCATGAAGCAGCCCATCACCATCAGCACCGCCTGCATCGACACCACGAGCCAGATCGGGCTCAGCGGCAGCGAGGTCGCCATCTCGACCAGCCCGCCCGAGGCGCCGGTGAACGCAAGGATCTGCGAGAACGCGGTCGACCCCGTGATGATCATCAGCATCATCACGGTCACGCCGAGCGTCGCCTTCATCGACTCGACGATCATGCGCCAGTTCAACCCGCGATAGGCCCACGCCAGCACGAAACAGCCGAGCGCGCCCGCCGCCGCGGACTCGGTCGCCGTGGCCACGCCGAGGAACATCAGCCCGACCACCAGGAAGACGACGATGATCAGCGGCAGACCGTAGATGGCCGTGTTGCGCAGGCGCACGCCGAGCGGGATCTTGGGCAGGTCGTACGCGGGCGCCAGCGACGGAGTGATCCGGCAGCGAGCGACGATGTAGATGACGAAGGCGATCGCCGTCAGGATTCCCGGCATGATGATTGCGACCAGGAAATCGCCGACCGAGATGTTGGCGATCGCTGCCAGCAGCACCGCGAGCGCCGAAGGCGGAATCAGGATCGCCAGTCCGCCGGAACCAAGAATCGGCCCGAGCGACATCGAGCGGTGATAGCCGCGCTTTTCCATCTCCGGCACCAGCAGCGCCGCGAGCATCGCCGCGCCCGCCATCGCCGAGCCGGTCAGCGTCGCGAACAGGGTTCCGCCTCCGACCGCCATCACGCTCAGGCGTCCGGGCAGGCGGCCGATCCACGAATCGAGCACGTCCATCAGCCGCCCGGCGATGCCGGAGCGGAACATCAGTTCGCCCATCAGCACGAACAACGGCACCGGCAGCAACGCAAAGCTGGTGACGGAGTCGTACACCGACATCACGAGCTGCCCCAGGCCCGCGGTGCCGTTCCAGTAGAAGTACGCACCGACGACGTTGACCGCCAGGAACGAGAATGCGATCGGCACCCCGATCGCCATCAGCACCAGCAGGGCGCCGAAGATGACGAGAAGTGTGGTGGCCCAGCCCATCGCGCGCCGCTAGCGGAACTCGAGCGTGCGCTGCCAGAGCGCGATGAACCGGTGCAGGAACCGCAGCGCGAGCGTCGCAGCGCCGAACGGAATCACCAGCAGGACGATCCAGGTCGGAAACTCCATGATCGTCGGCTTGAACAGGCCGCGTCGGTGCGCGTCGAGGGTGACGATGATGCCGAAAGCGGCCAGCACGATCGACACCACACAGCCGATCCCCGCGCTGACGAGCGCGAGCCGGCGCCGCCAGTCGCGGTCGAGCGCGTTGGTCAGCAGGTCGACGCGCACGTGCCCGTCATTGCGCAGCAGCCACGCGGTGCCGAGGAACGTCACGTACAGCAGCCCGTATTCGCTGAACTCGATCACCCAGATCAGCGAGCGCCCAAAGAAGGTCCGCAGCACGATCTCGAGGCAGACCACGCCCATGATCGCGATCAGCACCGCAATGGCGATTGCAGCCAGCAGGTCCTCGACCCGCGTCAGCCAGCGGTCAAATGTCGCCATCAACGGAGCGGCGGGCAGTCGCAGCGCGGCGCCGCCCGTGCAGGCGGTCGCCGCAATCGGTTTTCAGTTGCCGGTCAGCTTGCGCAGTTCGCCGACCAGGTCGGGCACCTTGGTCGCCAGGTTGTCCCACTCGACCTTGTACGCGGTGTCGACGTAGCGCTTGTTTTCGGCGTCGGAGAACTTGATCTTCTGCACGCCCGCCTTCTCCAGCAGCGCCCACTCCGCCGCCTCGGCCTGCTGATAGTGCTGCACCATCTTCGGTTCGAAGGCGGCGGTCACGCGCTCGATCTCCTTGCGGACGTCCTCGGGCAGCGCCTTCCACTTGTCGAGATTCATGATGATCACGATGTTGTTGCTGGCGAAGAACGGCAGGTCGATCAGGTACTTCGCTGCCTTGATCCAGCCGCGTTCGCGCGGTCCCGCCATCGGCCAGCCGAAACCGGTCACCGTGCCGCCCTCCAGCGCGGTATAGGTGTCGCCCTCCGGGATCGTCACCGGCACGATGTCGAGCGCCTTCATGAAGCGGTCGTACAGAGCCGATGTGCGCATCTTCTGGCCCTTCAGTCCGTCGATGCTGGTCACCCTGGTCGTCGTCCACAGGTAGAACGGCGACCACAGCGCGCGGCCGATGTAGCGGAGATTCAGACGCTCGTGCCGCTTCACCATGAAGTCGTACAGGCCGCCCGGCTGGCGCTCCTCGGTCACGCTCTTGCGCGACAGCAGCAGCGCGCCGCCTTCGGGGAACGTGCTCTGGTAGTAGGCGGTCGGGTTGAACGCGATGTCGATCACGCCCTTGCCGACCGCATCGGCCTGCTGCAGGCCCGGAATCACCTCGGGGCCGCCGACGTAATTGATGTGCAGCTTGCCCTTCAGCGCCTCGTTGATGTCGTTGACCCAGACCTGCGTCTGCGCCATCAGCGGATGGGTCTTCGGAATGAATGCGACCGCCCGCAGCGTGATTTCCTCTGCCGCCGCCGGCAGCGCGAGCAGAACCGCCGCGATGAACGCGGCAAAGAACCGGACTGCACGAATCATGGTTGTCTCCTCAGGCCCTTCCGTTATTGCCCAAGCTTACTGGCACGCAAAGCGGCCGCACCGCGCGACCGCCGACCGCGGATCCGCACGATCCGCCTGGAGCCGCAGCTTGCCACTCCTCGCGTGCTCGCGGGTTTGATCCGTGTCATTTTCAGTGTATACAGTGTCCCGCATCCTGTCGACGCAATCCCGGCCCAGCGCCGGCCACTCAGCTTGAATCTCGCACTCAAACCCGTCGAACGCCCGCTTGCCCTCGGCGAGCAGGTCTATCACTCGCTGCGCGCGCTGCTGCGCAGCGGTTAGATCCCGCATGGGCAGCCGCTGCAGGAGGTGCAGCTCGCGGAGCGCCTCGGCGTGTCGCGCACGCCGGTGCGCCAGGCGATGACGCGGCTGGCAAGCGAAGGTCTGCTGGTGTCGGACGGCCGCAGCTTTGTGGTACCGAAGCTCACGCTGCGCGACGTCGATGACATCTACGAGGTCCGCTTCCTGATCGAGCCGGCGGCGATACGCGACGTGGCGGCGCTGACGACCGATCGCGCAGCGCGCGCGCCGCTCGATGCGGCGCTGGCCGCCGCGGCGGCGGCGCACAAGGCGGGCGATGCGGAAGCCTTCGGCGAGTCGCACCGGCAGTTCCGAATGGCCTGGCTTGCGCTGGTGCCGAACCGCCGCCTGGTGCGCGTGATCGAGCAGTACGCGGACCACATGCAGCATATCCGCGCGCTGACGCTGAGCAACTCTCAGGTGCGCGCGATCGTGCTCAAGGGGCATCGGCGGATCGCGGCGGCGCTGGCGGCGGGCGACGGGGAGGCTGCGGCGGAAGCGATGCGTGCCAACCTGACCGAGGCGAAACGCGCGTTCATTGCGGGGATGGGACTCGCGGAAGCTTGAGCCCGTCGCCGGTGGAGGACTGAAAGCGATGAACTACAAGGCAGAGATTCCCTACGGCGCGTACTGGAGCACGCCGTTCGCACGCTGGCAAGGCAGCTTCGCGAACCTGCATGCGATCGAGTTCGCCGCGCACGTGGCGCGCAACGAACTGGCAAAGCGGAAGATCGATCCGCGCGCGTTCGACTACGGCGCGCTCGGTTTTTCGGTGCCGCAGAAGCATTCGTTCTATGGCCTGCCCTGGCTTACGGGCCTGATCGGCGCCAAGCAGGCCGGCGGCCCGACGCTGATGCAGGCGTGCGCGACCGGCGTGCGCACGCTGCTTGCCGCCACGCAGGAGATCGAGGTCGGCATGGCGACGACGGCGCTGGTGGTCAACTGCGATCGCGTGTCCAACGGGCCGCACCTCTACTACCCGAATCCGCGCGGCCCCGGCGGCACCGGCGTCGCGGAAGACTGGGTGATGGACAACTTCGGCTGCGATCCGCTCGGACCGCATTCGATGCTGCAGACCGCCGAGAACGTCGCAACCAAGCACGGCATCACGACCGCGCAGCAGCACGAAGTCGTCTTGATGCGCGAGCAGCAGTACCGGCAGGCACTCGACAACGACGCGGCGTTCCTGAAGCGCTTCATCACGCTGCCGTTCGAGGTTCCCGCGCCGGGATACAAGAAGGCCGCCGGCACACTGGCCGGCGACGAGGGCGTGTCGCAATCGACGCCTGAAGGACTGGCGAAGCTGAAGCCGGTGATGGAGGGCGGCACCGTCACCTACGGCGGACAGACGCATCCGGCCGACGGCAACGCGGCGCTCGTCGTCTGCACGCGCGACCGCGCGCGCGAACTGGCAACGGACCGGCGCATCGCGGTGCGGCTGCATGGATTTGGACTCGCGCGCGCGCCGCTCGCCTACATGCCGGAGTCGACCTTGCCGGCCGCGCAGCGCGCGCTCGAACAGGCGGGCCGCAATGTGCAGCAGATGGACGCGATCAAGACGCACAACCCCTTCGCGGTCAACGACCTCTTTTTCGCGAAGCAGACCGGGGTGAGTCTCAGATCGATGAACAACTACGGCTGCTCGCTGGTGTGGGGGCATCCGCAGGCGCCGATGGGAACGCGCTCGATCATCGAACTGATCGAGGAGCTCGCGTTGCGCGGCGGCGGCTGGGGCCTGTTCACCGGATGCGCCGCCGGCGACACGGCGATGGCGGTCGTGCTCGAGGTGGGCGACGCATAGGCACCGCGATGAACCTGTCCGACTGGATCAGCGGTCACGCGCAGCGGACGCCGCACAAGGCGGCGCTCCGCTTCGACGGCCGCGACCTGAGCTACGCGGAATTCGCGCGGCAGATCGAGCGACTCGCCTCCGCGCTGGCCGCGTGCGGCGTGAACCAGGGTCGCTGCGTGTCGTACCTCGGACTGAACCGGCCGGAAGAACTCGCGCTGCTGTTCGCCTGCGCGCGGCTCGGCGCCCTCTTCATGCCGCTCAATTGGCGGCTCGCCGCGCCCGAGCACCGCGAGCGGCTGGTCGACTGCCCGCCGACGGTGCTGGTGGTCGAGGACGGCTTCGTGGCGCAGACGGCGGCGTATGCCGACACGCTGCCGCCGATGACACGCGTGGCGATCGGCGCGGCGCCGGCGGGCTGGCTTTCGTATGACACGCTGCTGGCACGTGCGGGCCCGGCGGTGCGCGACGAAACCGTCACGCCGGAACTGCCGCTGCTGGTCTGCCACACGTCGGGCTCGACCGGGCAGCCGAAGGGCGTTCTGCTCACGCAAGGCGCGCTGATCGCCAACGCCGCCAACAGCGTCGCGCTGCACGACATGACCGCGGACGACCGCATCCTGACCAACCTGCCGCTGTTCCACGTCGGGGGGCTGAACAACCAGACCACGCCGGCGCTGCAGGCGGGTGCGACGGTGGTGCTGCACTCGAAGTTCGATCCGAACTCGACGTTCGATGCGATCGAGCAGGAGCGCATCACGCTGACCGTGCTGGTCCCGACCCAACTTTCGATGATGCTGGCGCTGCCGCGCTGGCAGTCGGCCGACTTCTCCAGCCTGCGCATGATCACCACCGGCTCGACGATCGTGCCCGAGCACCTGATCCGCGCGGTGCACGCGCGCGGCGTGCCGCTGGTGCAGATCTACGGACTGACCGAGACCGGCCCGATCGCCGCCTACCTGCGCCCGGAGGATGCCGTGCGCAAGGCCGGGTCGACCGGCAAGGCGGCGCCGCGCTGCGAACTGCGCGTGGTCGACGGAGCCGACCGCGACGTCGCGCAGGGCGCGCGCGGCGAGATCCTGATCCGCGGCGACAACGTGATGGTCGGCTACTGGAAGCAGCCGCAGGCGACCGCCGCGGCGCTCACCGGCGGGTGGTTCCACAGCGGTGACATCGGCCACTTCGACGCCGACGGCTTCCTGTGGGTCGACGGCCGCGCCAAGGACATGATCATCTCCGGCGGCGAGAACATCGCGCCGGCGGAAATCGAGAACGTGCTGCTCGAATGCCCCGACGTCGCCGAGGTCGCGGTGGTCGGCCGGCCCGACACGAACTGGGGCGAGGTGGTGGTCGCGGTGGTCGCGCCGAAGGCGGGCCGCGCGCTGACCTCCGAGCGCGTGCTGGCTCTGCTCGACGGCCGCATCGCGCGCTACAAGCATCCGCGGCAGGTGCTGGTGGTCGGCGAACTGCCGAAGACCGCGCTCGGCAAGGTGCGGAAGGAAGACGTGCGACGGCTGGTCGTTGAAAGTGTGAACGGATGAAGAGATCGCTTCGTCGCCCCGGCGCAAGCCCGGGCCTGATTTGCAGCGCTGGTCCTTGGGCCCCGGCCTTCGCCGGGGCGACAGATAACTCCAACCTGCCCGAATAACAACGTGGAGCGCAGGCGATGACACTGAAGATCGGAATCGACGTCGGCGGCACGTTCACCGACTTCGTCGTCGTGCGCGACGGCGCGCCGCCGGTGATCTACAAGACGCTGTCGACCCCGAGCGATCCGTCGATCGCGGTGGTCGGCGGGCTGGCAGAGATCGCCGCAAGCCAGCAGCCGCCGATGGCGCTCGCCGCGTTCGCCGCGACGATCGACACGCTGGTGCACGGCACGACGGTCACCACCAACGCGACGCTGACCAGCACGGGCGCCAAGTGCGGGCTGCTGACCACGGAGGGCGTGCGCGACGCGCTCGAGATGCGGCGCGGGATCCGCGAAGAGCAGTACAACAACCGCTACACGAACGTGAAGCCGCTGGTAGCGCGCTATCTGCGCGCCGGCATCCGCGGCCGGCTCGACCGCCATGGGCGCGAACTGGCGCCGCTCGATCTCGACAGCGTGCGCAGCGCGATTGAGTTGTTCAAACGCGAGGGCGTACAGGCGGTCGCGATCTGCTTCATGAATTCTTTCGCCAACCCCGTGCACGAGCAGGCCGCGGCGGAGTTGGTGAAGCGCGAGCTGCCGGGCGCGTATCTGTCCGTATCCACCGACGTGCTGCCGTCGATCCGCTTCTACGAGCGCGTCAGCACGACGGCGCTGAACGCGTACGTCGGGCCGAAACTCAATCACTACCTCGACCAGCTGGTCGGTCGGCTGAGCGAGATCGGGTTCAAGGGCCTGCTGCTGATCATGCAGTCCAACGGCGGCGTGATCTCGCCGCAGCTGGCGCGCGACAAGGCGGCACTGACGTTGCTGTCGGGGCCGGCCGGCGGGCCGGGCGCGGGCCTCTTCTACGTGCGCGCGCACGGGCAGGACAAGTGCATCACGACCGACATGGGCGGCACCAGCTTCGAGGCGTCGGTCGCGGTGCGCGCGCCGATGGTCAAGAACGATGGCGAGATCGCCCGCCACAAGATCGCGCTGCCGATGCTCGATATCCACACTATCGGCGCCGGCGGCGGCTCGATCGGCTGGCTGGACGAAGGCGGCCTGCTGCGCATGGGCCCGCAGAGCGCGGGCGCCGATCCGGGCCCGGCGTGCTACGGCAAGGGCGGCAAGCTGCCAACCACGACCGACGCCAACGTCGTGCTCGGCTACCTCGACCCGAACTACTTCGCCGGCGGCAAGATGAAGCTCGATGCGGCGGCGGCGCGGCGCGCGATCGAGGAGCACATCGCGCGGCCGATGGGCCTGACGGTCGAGGAAGCCGCCGCCGGCATGTACCGCGTCGCCTGCAACAACATGGCGCAGGGCGTGCGCGAGGTAACGATCAAGCGCGGATTCGATCCGCGCGAATTCCCGTTCATCCCGGCGGGCGGCGCCGGCCCGATCCACGCCTGCCTGATCTGCCAGGAACTGGAGATCCCGCTTCAGATCGTTCCGCGCGAGGCCTCGGTGCTGTGCGCGTTCGGCATGCTGATGAGCGAACTGAAGCACGACTTCGTGCGCACGTTCGTATCGAGATTGGACGGCATCGACTGGGCGCGGCTCGCGACGCTGATCGATGAAATGCAGCGCGACGGCGAGCGGCAACTGGCCGAGGAGCGCATTTCCGCCGCGCGGCGCCGCTACGACGTGCGGCTCGACTGCCGCTACATCAAGCAGTACCACGAAGTGTCGCTGCCCGTGCCGCGCGAACTGATCGACCGCCGCGACACCGCCGGCATCGCCAAGGCCTTCCACGCCGAGCACAACCGCCTGTTCGGCTACTCGCTGGCGCAGGAAGCCACGCCGATCGAGATCATCAACGTGCGCGTGCAGGCAGTGGGCAGCACCGACAAGCCCGCGTACCGCGAGGAAAAGTGGGCCGGCGCCGACGC
>JBAIYN010000600.1:0-12197 GCA_037915775.1 Burkholderiales bacterium
AGTCACGCCGACGTGCTTGAGAAACTTCCGCAGCGACACGTCGAAATTGTCATCGCCCATCTGACCGCCCTTCCGCAACGCACGAGCCACCAGCATAGGAGCGTCCAGCCAGGCGTCCAACAACTGCAAGCGGCAGTTGGCGCGGCATCGGTCGCGACGACGCGCGCCCACTCGCGGGACGGCCGCCTGGATTGACTCCTGCACACCATGTGCGTAGTGTCTCGTACGGGCTGCGCTTATGTCTCCTTTCTCCCGCGCGGCCTGCTCTCCACGACGGAGGGTGCTTTCCTTGGGAGCCCGCGTTCACCCGCGCGGGCTCTTTCTTTTTTTGGGCCGGCCGCTGGTCCAGTCCACGGCGCGATGCGCCGCGGCGGGTCGAACGAACAGGCGTCTGCAATGCCTCGCACGATCGACATCATCGACGTTGCCGCGAGACCGATCACGCCGCTGACTATGATCCGTCGACGTAATGCGCGCGCCGGCGCGCGACGGAGAAGCAGGTGACACAAGCGGGTTCCGTCTGGGTGCGCACGATGTGCCCGATGAATTGCCATCCGACGCTCTGCGGGATGCTTGCGGAGGTTCGTGACGGGCACCTCGTCGGCGTCAAGGGCGACGAATCGAATCCCGACAGCCGGGGCTTCCTCTGCATTCGCGGCCAGGCCGCGCGCGAAATATTCGACAACCCCGCGCGCCTGCTGCGGCCGCTGGCGCGCGAGCGGCGCACCGACGCGTTCGGACCCGTCAGCTGGGACGAGGCGCTCGACCGTATCGCGGCTTCGATCGCGCAGTCTCCGCCCGAAGCGACCGCGATCTGGCCCGGTCACGGCACGTTCGCGACCAACTACGGCACCCGCATCAGTTCACAACTGATGGCGCGCTTCGCGAACTTCTGCGGCACCCAGTTCTGGAGCTCAACCACGATCTGCTGGGGTCTCGGCGCCTTCGGGCTGGCCCTGACCGGGATGCTCGAGACCAACACCAAGGAGGACATGGGCCAGCATTCGCAGCTGATCGTCCTCTGGGCGGCCAACCTGGCCAGCCAGCCCAACACGGCGCGGCATCTGCTGGCCGCCCGGAACCGCGGCGCGCACGTCGTGACGATCGACGTCCGCTACACGGAAGCCGCGGCGAAGTCGGACGACGTCTTCACCGTCCGCCCCGGCGCCGACACGGCATTGGCGCTCGCGCTGATGCACGTCATCTGCGCGGAACGCAGATACGACGCCGCGTTCATCGGCGCGCACACGATCGGATTCGATCAGCTTGCCGAACACGTCCGTAGCTACTCGCCGGGCTGGGCCGCCGACATCACCGGGCTGGCGGGCGACCGCATCGTCGCCCTCGCCCGCCGTTATGCCGATTCAAAACCGGCAATGATCGTGCTCGGCGGCAGTTCGATGCACAAGGGCGAAAACGGCTGGCAGGCCGCGCGCGCGATCTCCTGCCTGCCCCCACTGACCGGCAACGTCGGCATCGCCGGAGGCGGATTCGGCCCGCGTCACGGCAGTGCCGCGCACGGTCGCGGCGTGGGCAACATCACTGCGCCCGAGCGGCGCTCGTCGCGCACGGCAATGCCCAACCAGATGTCCGTCTGGACGCAGGCCCTGCGCGAGGGCCGCATCCGCAATTTGCTGCTGATGGGAACGAACATGCTCAGTTCGTTCGCCGACGCCGGCGCGGTCGCCGAAGGCCTGGCGCGCACGCCGATGATCGTGAGCTACGACCTGTTCCTGAATGAAACCGCAACCCGCTTTGCGGACGTGGTGCTGCCTGCGACCGCCTGGCTGGAAGAGCTGGGATGCAAGGCCACGCACACGCACCTCTACCTGATGGAGCGGGCCATGGATCCGGCGGGCGAGGCGCGTCCGGTAAGCGCAGTCCTCAAAGGCCTCGCCGAGCGGCTCCAACTGGACGGCTTCTATCCCTGGGCGACCGACGAGGCGCTGGTGGATGCCGTGCTCGATCATCCCTGCACGGGGCACGCCACCGTTGCGGATCTTCGCGCGCAGGGAGGCATCGCCCCATTGCGCGTGTCCCACGTGGCCAACCCGACGCTCGAATTCGATACGCCGTCCGGCAAGATCGAGTTCTACTCGGCGCACGCGCAGTCGCTCGGCCTGCCTGCGCTGCCGACCTTCACGCCGCCTGAGCAGCGGGCCGCGGCCGACGTTGCCCGCTTCCCGCTCGTTATGACGCAGGGACGCACGCTGGCCCACTTCCACTCCTTCTACAACAACGGGCGCGAGCTGCCGACGCTCGCGCGCCGCGAGCGAGAGCCGCAACTGTGGATCGCGCCCGCGGATGCCGCAGCACGCCGGATCGCCGATGGCGATAGCGTCCGCATCTTCAACGAGCGCGGCGAGTTCGCGGCGCGCGCGCACGTCACGGAGCGAATGGCAGCCGGCGCGGTGTGGATGCGCGACGGCTGGCCGGGGCTGAACCGAGTCACGAGCGGCGCGGCCGTGCTGCCGGACCCCGCAGTCGACGTGTTCGCGTTCGCTGCGGGCCAAGCGAGCTTCGATGCGCGCGTCGAGGTGGCGCCGGCGTAGCGCCGTGTTGCGAGACTTCCGAGAGCGATCTTTCCCGTCCTGTAACTTGCGCCAGGGACGAGCGCGCGCACGCTCGCTGCAGTCGGCAGCCGCACCAGTCCGGCGCGGCTGATGCCTGACAGCAGTCGTCCCGGCTTTCGCAATTCTCTTGGAACCATTTGCTGCCATCAGCGGATCCTGAAACCCTACTTGATGCCACGAAAGCATCTGCAACAGCCGGTTCAGGAAGACACCTGCTCCTGAGCAGTTACACTTTCTGCGCCTTTGGTACCCGCGCCGGTGCGATCGGCAGACAGAACCGCGCAGAGCCGAACGGGTAGTTGCCCACACCGCACGCTTGACTCGTCGGCCGGCACCACCGCGCGGCCCTCGTACAACTGACTTAGTCGTGCGCTCGGGTTCCGTCGTCTTGCGTCAAAACATGCGATGAGGACTTCATAGATGCCCGACCCAACGCCTCTCCTCGACGACGACGCACTGCAGGATCTTCTCGGCACTCGGCTGACACGCGACCGGTTTGCGGCCGACCTGGCGGCTTACGCCGACATATTGGTTGAGCTCCGGCGGCTGCGTGAATTGGACTTCACGACGGTTCATCCGGCGCTCATCTTCGAGCCGTCCGCTCCTTACCGTCTGACCCCACACACGCGAGATCGCCTTTCTGCGCGTACTAAGAGCCGCAAATGAGAGCTGCTGCAGTCGGCGAACTCTGGGCCCGACCTGTCGAAGCGCTTGCCCCGCAGATCAGACGTGGACAGATCTCGCCAGTTGCCTTGGCCGAGTCCTGCCTGACTCGCATTCGCGCGCACGATGGCGCCCTGCAAAGTTTCGTCCACATTTCCGATTCCGCGCTTTCCCAGGCCAGGACGGCAGCGCAGGAGATCGCGGCTGGAAGGTGGCGGGGGCCACTGCATGGCATCCCGATCGCAATCAAGGACAACTACCTGACTGCCGACATGCCCACGACCGCCGGCACGCGGGCGCCCGGTATCGATTTCGAGCGCAGCGACTCGGCAGCAGTCGAACGACTGCGCGCCGCTGGTGCAGTGTTGATCGGCAAAACGCGCACTCACGAGTTCGCGTGGGGGACCGTAACGCCACCAACTCGTAATCCTTGGGATACCGAGCGCGTTCCAGGCGGCTCGAGCGGCGGCTCGGGGTCAGCAGTGGCCGCAGGTCTGTGCGCAGCGGCTCTTGGCACCGACACAGGCGGTTCGATACGCATTCCTGCGAGCCTGTGCGGGGTCGTCGGACTGAAGCCGACGTTTGGGCGCGTGAGCAGACACGGCATCGTGCCGCACAGCTGGTCGCTCGATCATGCAGGCCCTTTGACGCGCACCGTCACTGACGCCGCGTTGATGTTGAACGCGCTTGCGGGCTACGACCCCCGCGATCCTGCGTGCCAGGACCGGACTGTTCCTGACTATACGAGGGCGCTCGGTAAGCCGATCCGCAGGCTGCGGGTCGGTGTGTGCCGGAATCATTTCTTCGACCGGAATGAACTGGACGTCGGCAGGGCCGTCGAGCACGCCATCAGCGACCTGTCCGCCCTTGGCGCACGCGTTCTCCAATTCGAGATTCCCAACCTGCAATTCGGCCTCGCCGCGATCTTTGCGATCGAACTGGCCTCGTCTGCCGCATACCACGATGCGTCCGTGCGTGCGGCCAGACAAGAGCATTTCGAGCCCGATGTCCGCTCGCTCGTCGAGATCGGCCGTTTTGTAACGGGGGCCGACTATCTGAAGGCGGAGCAGTTGCGCGCGGTGCTGATGGAGGACTTTCGGCGCGCCTTCGAGCAGGTCGACGTCATCGTCGGGCCCACGGAACCACTGACCGCCTGGAAGAGCGGTCAATGGACCGCCCATGTCGGGGGCCAGCCTGAAAGCGTGCTGGCAGCCTCGTGGCGCCTCACCTTTCCTTACAACCTGACCGGCCTGCCCGCGATTACGGTGCCCTGTGGTTTCGACGCAAACGGGTTGCCAATTGGCCTGCAGATCGCAGGACGGCCATATGACGAAGCGACCGTACTTCGCGTGGCGCACGCATACGAGCGAAGCCATCCGTGGAGTGGCCAGGTCGCGCCTATTTGATTCTCCGAACGACCGGAAGGAGACCGCTGCCATGACCAGCGCAGCTCGAACGCTTGAGAGCCCATCACGCGTGGCCTGCATACAGTTCGAACCCCACGTCGGCGCAAAGCCGACCAATGTCGCGCGCTCGCTTGAATTGATCGGGCAAGCCGCTGATCGCGGCGCGAATCTCGTCGTATTGCCGGAACTGTGCAACAGCGGCTACGTATTCCAGACACGCGAGGAGGCTTTCGAGCTCGCAGAGTCGGTCCCCGAGGGGCCGACGAGCCAGCAGTGGATGCGGATTGCGCGCGAGCGCAGTCTTTACATGGTCGCGGGGATTGCTGAGCGCCAGGGTGAGTCGCTCTTCAACAGCGCAGCCGTCATCGGGCCGAACGGCCTTCTCGGCGTGTATCGAAAGAACCATTTATGGGGCGAGGAGAACCTCTTCTTCGAGCCGGGAGACACCGGTATGCCGGTGTTCCGCACGCCGATCGGGAGGGTTGCCTGCGCGATTTGCTACGACATCTGGTTCCCTGAGGTTTTTCGTCTCGCCGCATTGCAGGGCGCGGACATTCTCTGCGTGCCCACCAACTGGGTACCGATGCCCGACCAACCGTCCAATCTGCCCGTAATGGCAAACGTACTGGCCATGAGCGGCGCCCATTCCAACTCGATGTTCGTCGCGGCAGCCGATCGCGTGGGTGTTGAACGCGGCCAGCCTTTCATCGGGAACAGCCTGATCGTTGACTGCACCGGGTGGCCGCTTGCGGGGCCGGCGAGCAAGGACGCAGAGGAGGTCCTCATCGCTGACTTGAACCTCTCGGACGCCCGCCGCCGTCGCAACTGGAACGCATTCAACCAGGTGCTACGCGATCGCCGCACCGACATGTATGACGAGATGCTCGGCGCAAGGTTACGACCAAGCTGGTACTGAGCGCGAGCCTCGCGCCAGCCGCCCGAAACCAACGCGAGGCAAATCGTTCAGGCGCTGCCTCCACCGCCGGGTCGCGATGGCGGTGGCTTGAGCAGCATGCGCGAGGTTTCCTCCGGCAAGGGTCCTGCGGCTTGTCCGCGTCGCGGCATGCCTTCGACAAAGGGGACCAGCTGAAGGCGCGCTATGCAGAGGATCCGCCTCAGCTCGGCTACAGGATGCGGATGTTCATCGACCCGTAGGTCGAGCCATGCGTACTCTTCGTCGCCGTAGACCTTCAGAGAGGCAGACTGCTTTCCTCGCTTGTCGCCACCGGCCGCCTGCCCGGCTTCCAGCGCAAGCATGAGCCGCTCAGCCAGATCCAGTCGTTCGGTGCCGCCGTAGCTCGCCGCCATCGCCTGCAAGGTTTCCTCTCCGACCAGCATGTTGCCCTGTACTGCGAAGCCCTGGCCCGTGATCTGTCCGCACCAGGATGTGCATCCGGCGCCGGTCCAGGCGGCACTGCGGCCGGACGCATCGACGACTCCCAACTGGCGCAGGTCTGCAGCGGGGTCACAGCTCAGAACCTCGTTGAGCGCTTCCTGCGCCGCGGCGCCCGCCCGAAGCCGTGCAAGCAGGTCGAGCGCGAGGTACGGGTTGACCCAGGACTGCGTGGACACCGCACCGACACGCGGCACGATGTAGGGACAAAGTCCGCCAACGGCCGGCACCGCGGTGCTCACCGCAACTCCCAGCCGCCCGGTCCGCGGGCACCGCGCCACGATGGAAAAGGTATTGAGCTCGATCATTTCGGGTCTCCCGCGGTCAGACGGTGAGGCGATGCATGATCCGCTGCGCGGCGTCTTCGTCATCGATCCGGCCGTGATCGACGATCTCCCCGGATTGCAGCACCGCAAAGCGATCTGCCACGGACATCACAAACCCAACGTGCTGCTCGACCAGCAGCATCGAGCATCCTGATTCGTCGCGCTCCGTTCGCAGCACGTTCGCCAGCCGTTCGATCACGGTAGGTTGCAGCCCCTCGCTGATCTCATCGACCAGCATCAGTTTCGGGCGAGTCATCAGTGCACGTGCGACCAGCAACATCTTCTGTTCACCGCCCGACAGCGTGCCCGCGCGCTGGCGCAGACGTGTCGGTATGAATGGGAAGGATTGCCCGATCCGTTCAAGTTCGCGTGCAAACTCCCGCGCGTCGCGCACGACGAGTTTCAGATTCTCATCCACCGTCAGGTCCTGGAACAGCGCCTGCTCCTGCGGCAGATAGGCGATCGCGCGACGCGCGATCACATGCGTGGACAGTCCAGTGACATCGGAGCCAAGCATTTCCACGCTCCCCGCCTGAAGCGGCAGGAAGCCCATCAGAGCCTTCAACAGTGTCGACTTGCCCATGCCGTTCTTGCCCAGCAGCGCGAAGATCTCTCCCGGGCCGATCGCGAAGTCAACGCCGTGCACGACAGTGGCCTGGCCATATCCGCAGCGCAGGCGCGACACGACGAGGACGCGCGGAGAAGATGAATCCGGTGCCTTGCTCACGCCGTCGCTCCGCCGTGGGTCAGGGTCGATTGCCCCGAATAGATTTCGCGGACAAGGGGTGACTCAACCACTTCCCGCACGCTGCCGTCGAGCAGGATCCTGCCCTGATGCAAGACGATCACGCGCGAACTGATATTGCGCACGAAATCGAGGTCGTGCTCGATTAGCAGGATGCACATGCGGAAGTCGCGCACCAGGCCGACGAGGATCTCGCCGATCATCGTGCGCTCGGGCTTGGTGAGGCCAGCGGTGGGCTCATCGAGCAGCAGTACGCTGGGCTCGAGCGCGAGCACCATTGCAAGCTCGAGCGCCTGTTTCATTCCATGCGACAGATATCGGCACTCCTGGGCCAGATGCCGGTCAAGGCCCGTGGCCCGCACGACCTGCAACGCTGCCGCCGGCAACTCGAGACGCTGCGCCGCGCGCCACTTGGAGGGAGACTCGAGCCTCGCGCGTGCGATCCTCAGCGCCTCTGCGACGGTGAGTGTTTCGAAGGTGGTTGCGGTCTGGAACTTGCGGCCGATGCCGAACGCAACACATCGATGCGGCGCAAGCCTGCGAATGTCGTGGCCATTGATGCGAACGTCCCCGCCGCTGCGCTCCTCGCCGTCGCTCAAGCACCGCATCAAAGTCGTCTTGCCTGCACCGTTCGGCCCGACAACGCTGAGCAGCTCGCCATGTGCGGCAGCGAAGTCGATGCCCTGCAGCACCTGCAGGCTGCCGAAGCGCTTGACCACATTACGCACTTCGACCGCAGCCCCGGCCTCGTCTCCTTGACCCACCAACGGCCGGCGGGGACTCTCGCTCAGTTCCACATGCCGCATCTCACTCGGGGCGCGGGAGCCCATCAGGCGGCGCACGGCATCGAAGATCGCCGGCACCAAACCTCGCGGCAACGCGACGATCACCGCGACAAATGCCAAGCCGACCAGCAGCTTCCAGACGAACGGCAAATCTCCGCTTAAGTAAGCGGTGCTGACATCGATGCCGAGCGTGCCAATCACCGGTCCGATCAGCGTTCCGCGTCCGCCCAGCGCGACCCAGATGACAAGCTCGGTGCCGAAAACAAAGCCCGCGAGTTCGGGCGAGACAACCATGCTGTAGCACGCGTAGCCGTAACCGGCCAGCGCCGCCATGACCGATAGGCCGACCAGCAGCGCGATCTTTATGCGCGAGATGTCGATGCCCAGGTATTCGCAGCGAGCTTCGTTCTCGCGGATCGCAACCAGCACCCGTCCAAAATCACTTTGCACGAAGCGCCAAGCGAGCGCAGTGACGACGACGAGGAAGCCGCCCGCAATCCAGAACCACGTCCCGACCTCGATATCGAAGCTGTCGAAGCCCGACAGCCCGCTGCTCGAGCCGGTGAAATTGCCGCCGGAAAAGATCAGCTGCGTCAGAACGATGGGAAGCACCAGCGATACGACCGACGCGTAGAGCGCTGATGCACCGTGATAGAACGACAGCCAGCCGACGATGAGTGCGACCAGCATCGCCGCCACTACGCCGACGCCGAGTGCCAGCGCTGCAGTGCCGGTCGAAAATCCGATATGCGTAAAGACCAGACCTGCGGCATAGGCGCCGATCCCGAAGAATGCCGATTGCCCGAACGTGAGCACGCCCGTATAGCCCCACAACAAATCCACGGTGAGCGCGACCGCCGCGTAGAAGAAGGTGCGCACCAGCGTATTGACCATGAAGGGCGGCAGAACATAGGGACCCGCCGCGAGCACGACGATCGCTGCAACGGCCAGGCCGATGAGCCACGTCGCTCGACCCCGTTCGCGGCCGGTGGCCATGCCGGACGCTCGCGCAAAACGCGCGCGCTCAGTCACGCGCAAACCCCTGCGGACGGATGCGCAGCACGATCGCGGCGAGCACGACGATCGTCAGTCCACCCAGAATCGGGTTGCCGTAGGTGCTCACCACGACCTGCGTGCCGCCCAACACCAGGCAGGCGACCGCCAAACTGGTCAGCGACATTCCGGACACCATCACGAGCATGAACGCATTGATCAACCACGGCACACCCATGTTCGGATCGACGCTGGACATCGGCGTGATCAGCGCGCCCGCGAGGCTTGCCAACCCCGCGCCAATCGAAAAGGAAGAAAAGCGGATCAGCGTGCTGTTGATGCCGAGCCCCTTGGCCAGGCTTTCATTCATGATGACGGCGCGCGTCAGAAGGCCCAGCCGGGTACCGTTCAGCGCCCATGCCATCGCGAACGCCAGGGCCAGCGCGATCACCACGACCACGAGCCGGTATTGCGAATAGTCGGTTCCAAGAAGGTCGAGCGTGCCCGACACCGGGCTCTTCACGAACTGCACTTCGCGCCCGAAGGCGAGCGTGATGACCTGACCGATGATGATGCCGAGCCCCCACGTGGCGAGAATGGCATCAAGGAGCCGTGAGTAGAGGGGGCGAACGACGATCCGCTCCACCAGCATCCCGCATGCGGCGCCGATCACGAACCCAAATGCAAGCGACCACCATGGATTCAGCCCGAGCTGGGTGACGAGCAACGCAGCGTAGCCCCCGATCGTAAGGAAGCCTCCATGCGCAAAGTTGATGATCTTCATCACCCCGAATACGAGCAGTAGACCCGCCGACACGGCGAAGAGAATCGCCGCCGTCGTGACGATGTCGAGCATCAGTGACATGTCGGCTTGCCTGTATCGGACGTGGCCGGGAATGGAGCGCGTGGGCCGAGTTCGCCCTCGTCGGCGCTTGGCCGACGAGGGGGAACCTGCGCTGAGTCCGAACCGCTTCGGCCCGGGTGATTGCGCTCGGCGGAGTATTTCGCCTCGGCAACCGACCGCGCCGAGCCTGTGACGATTACTTCAGATTCGGGCACTGCGGGCCCGGATCCACGTCCTTGAACGAGGACAGGATCTTGACCGTGCCGTCCTTCTGGACCTGACCCAGGTACATCGTCAGAGGCGCGTGGTGCTGCTTGTTCATCTTGATGACGCCGCGGGGTCCGTCGAATGAAACTTCCGCAAGCGCCTTGAGCACCTTTTCGGTGTCGAGCGAGCCTGCCTTCTCGACGGCCGCTTTGTACGCATAGATGCCCTCATACTGAGGCACCGACAAGTCGTTCGGCGTCTTGAGGTCGGCGCCAAACTTCTTGTTCATCGCGGCCAGGAATGCCTTGTTCTTCGGCGAATCGATATTGGTGAAGTACGAGCCCGAGATGTAGATACCCTCGGCGTCTGCGCCCATGCTCTTCGCCGTTCCTTCGTCAACCGCCAGATTGCCGTAGGGGATGTTGACGCCCGCGGCCCGGAGTTGCTTGGTCAGCGTGACATTCGGTGCACCGCCCGCAGTCGAAGTGATCACGGCATCGGGGTTGGCCGCCTTGAGCTTGCTGATGATCGCGGTCCAGTCCGAACCATCCATCGGCAGATATTCCTCGCCAACGACCTTGCCGCCCTTCTTCTGGATGTAGCCGCGCGTGAATTCGAGCATCCCACGCCCAAACGCATAGTCGCTGCCGATCAGGAAGAAAGTCTTGGCCTTCTTCTCCTTCATGAAGTAATCGACGATCGGCGCGACCTGCTGGTCAGGCACCCACGCGTTGACGTACAGGTACTTGTTGCACGAACGTCCCTCGTAGAACGAGGTGTAGATGAATGGCGTCTTTCCGCGGGTCACGATGGGCAGCCCCGCGTTGCGCGCCGCGCTCGTTTCCATCGAAATCAGCACGTTCACCTTCTTCTGAAAGATCAACGAGTCGAACGCCTTCTGCGCTCCTGCCGCGCCGCTGCCGTCATCGGCGACTTCGAGCTCGACCTTGCGGCCCAAAATGCCTCCCGCGGCGTTGATCTCGTCGGCCGCCAGTTGCGCGGACTGCACGACCGACGGCGCCACCACGCTGTTGGCACCGCTCAGGCCGACCGGGATCCCGATCTTGATCGGTTCAGCCGCCATGGTTGACAGGGTGGCAAATGTCGCCACGGACGCCGCGAGCCCCAATGCAAATAGCTTTTTGTTGGACATGGTTTTCTTTCTCCAGATGCTTTTCACAAGGGTCCACCGATGCCGGTGGAGCCATTTCGCCCGACCCACCAATGAGCATCAAGTCGAACTCGAGCGCCCCCAGCCCTCCGCGTTCCTGACGGCTCCGCCAAAGGACAAGAACTATGAAATTCAGTCTATACCATGCATGTCGAAACAGGGTTCGAGCGCGGCCCAGGCACACATTTGCGGGGCGCCGCACAGGGCAAACCAGCCGAACAGGGAATGGTGTCTCGCGCGTCCGCAAACTGCGCACGCGAACAGACGCGAAGCAAAGAAGTGCACTCGGCGTTCTTGGATCCTGCGGCAGATGAGAGGGTTTGCCGCTGCCCCGCGCTCGCGCGGCTCGATCCGCTGTACGCATATGGATGCGAAACTGCCCGCTGCCATACAGGAGGATCAAATGCTGGTCGCGCAGATCTCGAGATTCGGCAAGCCGGAAGATGTGATCGAGGTGGTCGAGCAGCCCGATCCGGGCGACCCAGGTGCCGGCGAGGCGCTGGTCACGACCGAGTTCTTTCCGATCAATCCGGCCGACATCCTCAACCTCGAGGGCACCTACGGCGCGACTCCGCCGAAGCTGCCGATGATCCCGGGTGTCGAGGGCGTGGGAAGGATCCTGAAGATCGGCGCCGGCGTCACGCATCTGAAGCCGGGTGATCGCGTGCTGCTGCCCGGGCCGGGCACGTGGCGCGAGCGCGCGATCGGCAAAGCGGCGGCGCTGTTTGCGCTGCCCGCGGGTGTCGATCCACGGCAGCTCGCCATGCTGCGCGTGAATCCGCCGACCGCTTACCTGATGCTGCACGGCTACGTCGCACCGCACGCAGGACACTGGTTGATCCAGAACGCCGCCAATTCGGGCGTGGGGCACTGCCTGATCACTCTTGCGCGTGAAGCGGGAATGAAGAGCGTGAACGTGGTGCGCCGGCCGGAACTGGGCGCACCGCTGCGCGCGCACGGCGCCGACGTGGTGCTCGTCGACGGGCCGGATCTCGATGCGCGCGTGCGCGAGGCAACCGGCGGCGGCACGCTCGCACTGGCGATCGACGCAATCGGCGGCGCGGCGACCGAGCGCCTGGCACGCTGCGTCG
>JBAIYN010000655.1:0-17710 GCA_037915775.1 Burkholderiales bacterium
GGAGGCACGCATCGAGATCGCGCACGGGCAGATGGGCGAGCGCGAACTCGAGCGCGTGATGCGCGACTTCTACCAGCAGCGCTTCAACCTGCTGCTGTGCACGACGATCATCGAGACCGGCATCGACGTGCCGACCGCCAACACGATCATCATCCATCGCGCCGACAAGTTCGGGCTGGCGCAGCTGCACCAGTTGCGGGGGCGTGTTGGCCGCTCGCATCACCAGGCGTACGCGTACCTGATGGTTCCCGACGAAGGCGGCATGACGAAGAACGCGCAGAAGCGGCTGGAGGCGATCCAGAACCTGGAGGAACTCGGCAGCGGCTTCTATCTGGCGATGCACGATCTCGAGATCCGCGGCGCCGGCGAGGTGCTCGGCGAATCGCAGAGCGGCAACATGCAGGAGGTCGGCTTCGACCTGTACACGCAGATGCTGAACGCCGCGGTGCGCGCGCTGCGCTCGGGGCGCGAGCCGGATCTGCTGGCACCGCTCGCGGCCGTCACCGAAATCAATCTGCACGTGCCGGCGCTGCTGCCGGCCGACTACGTCGGCGACGTGCACCAGCGGTTGTCGCTGTACAAGAAGCTCGCGTCCTGTGACGGCGAGGACGCGCTGATCCAGCTCCAGGAGGAGCTGATCGACCGTTACGGCAAGCTGCCCGATGCGGCGCGCGCGCTGATCGAGACGCATCGCCTGCGCCTGGTCGCGGAGCGGCTCGGCGTGAAGAAGATCGACGCGACGAGCGAATCGATCCTGATCACCTTCGTGCCCAACCCGCCGCTCGACCCGGCGAAGCTGATCGCACTGATCCAGCGCGACCGGACCATGCGCCTGGCCGGACCGGAGCGGCTTCGGATCGATGCGAAGACTCCGAATCTCGACGCGCGGCTGCAGCAGCTGCGCACCGTCTTCAAGTCGCTCGCCTGATCGTGACCGACCTCGTCATTCAATCGCTCGATCTGCGCAGCGATGCGATCGATGCGTTCAGGGTCGGCTGCCTGGCCCGGCGCGTCAGGCGCCATCGCAACAGCGCGCGACTGATCGGCATCGCGGACGATGCCGACACGCGCAAGGTCGCCCGGGCGCTGTCGGCCTACTGGACGTGCGACGCGGCGTTCGTGCGCCCCGATTGGAGACTGGCCGAATTCCGGCTGCTGGCGCTCGACATGGACTCGACCTTGATCGACACCGAGAGCCTGGACGAGGTCGCCGCCCTGGCTGGCAAAGGAACGGAGGTGGCAGCGATCACCGAAGCGGCGATGCGCGGCGAGATTGCCGATTACAGGGACAGCCTGCGCCGGCGGGTGGCGATGCTGACCGGCGTCGACGCGTCGCTGCTGCAGCAGGTCTACGAGGAGAAGCTGCGCCTGAACCCCGGCGCCGAGGCACTGATCCGCGCCTGCAAGGCCGCCGGGCTGAAGACGCTGCTCGTCACCGGCGGTTTTCGGTACTTCAGCGACCGGATCAGGCAGCGACTCGATTTCGATTTCGCCTGCTCCAATGAACTGGACGTCGTCGACGGCCGGCTTACCGGACGGGTCAGCGGACCGCCAGAGAATGACGGTGAAATCATCGACGCCGATGGCAAGGCACGCGCATTGCAGAACGCCTGCGCACACCTGGCCTGCTCGACCGCACAGTCGATCGTCTTCGGCGACGGCGCCAACGACCTAAAGATGATGAAGCTCGCCGGCATGTCGGTCGCGTTCCACGCCATGCCGGTGGTGCAGCGGCAGGCGACCGAAGTGCTGAACTACTCGGGACTGGACGGTGCGCTCGCTTGGTTCACCGACACCGAGGTTTGACGGCTGATCCCGCCCAGGCGGAAGCGCTCGGGCCGGCATGCGCCGGCCCTCATCAAGCTATGGCTAGGCAATGCGCTCGAAAATCGCCGCGATCCCCTGCCCACCGCCGATGCACATCGTCACCAGCGCATAGCGGCCGCCGATGCGCTGCAGCTCGTACAGCGCCTTGACCGTGATGATCGCGCCGGTGGCGCCGATCGGATGCCCGAGCGAGATGCCGCTGCCGTTCGGGTTGACTTTCGCAGGACTCGCGCCGAGGTCCTTCGTCACCGCGCAGGCCTGCGCGGCGAACGCCTCGTTGGCCTCGATCACGTCCATCTGCGCCACTGAAAGGCCGGCCTTCTTCATCGCGTTGCCCGTCGCCGGCACCGGGCCGATGCCCATGTATTTCGGATCCACACCCGCATGGCCGTAAGCGACCAGCCGCGCCAGCGGCTTCAGGCCGCGCTTGTCGGCCACGCTCTTCTCCATCAGCACGACAGCCCCGGCGCCGTCGTTGATGCCGGAGGCATTGCCGGCGGTGACGGTGCCGTTCTCCTTCACGAACACGGGCTTCAGCTTCGCCATGTCCTCCAGCGTCGCGTCGGCGCGGAAATGCTCGTCGGTGTCGAACACCGCCGGGCCCTTCTTGCCCTTGATCTCGACTGGAACGATCTGCGACTTGAAGCGACCCTCTTTCGTCGCCAGCGCGGCGCGGCGATGGCTTTCGACCGCGAGTTCGTCCTGCATCCGGCGCGTGATGCCCCATTTGGCGGCGACGTTCTCCGCCGTCACGCCCATATGGATGTTGTGGAACGGGTCGTGCAGCGCGGCGACCATCATGTCGATCACCTTGGCGTCGCCCATGCGCTGGCCGAAGCGCGCGGTCGGCAGCGCGTACGGCGCGCGCGACATGTTTTCGGCGCCGGCACCGATCGCGATATCGGCATCCCCCAGCATGATCGCCTGCGATGCGGAGATGATCGCCTGCAGCCCGCTGCCGCACAGCCGGTTCAGCGTCAGGCACGGCACGTGATCCTTCACGCCGCCGTCGAGCGCGGCGACGCGCGAAAGGTACATATCGCGCGGCTCGGTGTGCACGACATTGCCGAACACCACGTGCCCGACTTCGCCGCCATCGACCTTGGCGCGTGCCAGGGCTTCCTTGACGACGATCGCGCCCAGTTTCGTCGGCGGCACGTCCTTCAGGCTGCCGCCGAAGGTTCCGATCGCGGTCCTCACACCGCTGACAACGACGACTTCTCGCATAATCCGCTCCTTTGGTTTCCGGCCAAGCAGGACGGGCACGATACCGTCTTGTCGACGGCCGCGTCTGCGCCCGATCAACGTGCCATCCCGATGTTCCGCTACCCCCCGGCCACGCTCGCTCTCGGCGCCATCGCGCTCTGGACCTCCGTTGCTGCATTGGCGGTATCGCTGAAATCGGTGCCGCCCTTCCTGCTCGTGGGGGCGCCGATGCTGATCGCCGGTGCGGCGGCATCGCCGACCTGGCGCGCGTGGCGGGTTCCTCCGGCGACGCTGGCGATCGGCGTGTACGGGCTGTTCGGATTCCATCTGTTCCTCTTCACCGCGCTGCGTCTCGCGCCGCCGGTGGAGGCGAACCTGATCAACTATCTGTGGCCTCTGCTGATCGTCGTGCTGGCGCCGCTGCTGCTGCCGGGCGAGCGGCTGACTTCGCGCCACGTGATCGGCGCGCTGCTGGGCTTTTCCGGCGCCGCGCTGGTGATCACCGGCGGCCGCTGGACGCTGTCGATCGAGCACTGGCCCGGTTACCTGCTCGCGCTCGGCGCGGCGATCGTGTGGTCGACCTATTCGCTGCTGACCAAGCGTGTGCGCCCCTTCGCAACGGCCGCGGTCGGGCTGTTCTGCGTCGTTTCCGGCGTGCTCGCGCTCGCCTGCCATGCGCTGCTCGAACCGCGCTACGCGCCCAGCGCCTCCGAGTGGCTGCGCATCGGCCTGCTCGCGCTCGGCCCGCTGGGACTCGCATACTTTCTGTGGGACGCCGCGCTCAAGCGCGGCGACGCCAAGTCGATCGGCACGCTTTCGTACCTGACGCCACTCGGATCGACCCTCGTGCTGGTCGCAAGCGGACAGGGGTCGCTGAGTTCGACCGCAGTGCTCGCCGCGCTGCTGATCGTCGGCGGCGCAGCCCTCGGCTCATGGCCCCGCCGCAGGCGCAGCGGTCCGACGATCTCCTAAGCAAGCGCCCCGTGCAGGTCGTGCGCGTCGCTGGACTTGATGCGCACGTCGAAGAACTCGCCCGCCTTCAGCCGCCGGTGCGGCTCGACGTGCACGACGCCGTCGATCTCGGGCGCGTCGGCGATCGAGCGGGCGCGCGCGCCATGCGGCGTGACCTCGTCGACCAGCACCCGCTGCACGCTGCCGATCTTGCGCGTCAGCCGGGCCCGCGAAATGGATTCCTGCACCTGCATGAATCGGGCGCGACGTTCCTCGCGTACCTCGTCGGGCAGCGCACCGTCCAGTTCGTTCGCCGTGGCGCCCTGGACCGGCGAATACGCACAACAGCCAACCCGGTCGAGCTGCGCCTCGCGCAGGAAGTCGAGCAGGTATTCGAACTGACCCTCCGTCTCGCCGGGGAATCCGGCGATGAACGTCGAACGGATCGTCAGGTCGGGGCAGACGGCGCGCCATGCGCGGATGCGCTCCATGTTCTTCTCGCCGCTCGCCGGCCGCCGCATACGCCGCAGCACGGCCGGGTGCGCGTGCTGAAAGGGTACGTCGAGATACGGCAGCACCTTGCCTTCCGCCATCAACGGAATCACCTCGTCGACGTGCGGATACGGGTACACATAGTGCAGCCTGACCCATACGCCGAGCTTTGCCAGCTCCTGGGCGAGCGAAGTCATCCTCGTCTTCACGGCGCGGCCGCCGACGAAGTCGAGCTTGTACTTCACGTCGACGCCGTAGGCGCTGGTGTCCTGTGACACGACCAGGATTTCCTTCACGCCCTGCTTCACCAGGCCTTCGGCCTCGCGCATCACTTCGCCGATCGGCCGCGACACGAGGTCACCGCGCATCGACGGGATGATGCAGAACGTGCAGCGGTGGTTGCAGCCTTCGGCGATCTTCAGATACGCGTAATGCGTCGGCGTAAGCTTGACGCCCGCCGGCGGCACGAGATCGGTGAACGGATCGTGCGGCTTCGGCAGGTGGCGATGCACGTGCCCCATCACCTCGTCGGTGGCGTGCGGGCCAGTCACCGCGAGCACCTTCGGATGCACGCTCGCGACCAGGTTCGCGCCGCCTTCGGTCCTGGCACCCAGGCAGCCGGTCACGACCACCTTGCCGTTTTCGTGCAGCGCCTCGCCGATCGCGTCGAGCGACTCCTGTACCGCCGCGTCGATGAATCCGCAGGTGTTGACGATGACCAGATCCGCGCCGTCGTAGGTCGGACTGAGCGCGTAGCCCTCGGCGCGCAACTGGGTGATGATCCGTTCCGAGTCGACCAGTGCCTTCGGGCAACCGAGCGAGACGAAACCGACGGTGGGAATGCCGCGCGGCGCGGCGGGCTTGCGCGCGCGCCGCGCAGGGGATGATGCGGTCATTGCGGGTGCAGCGACTGACGGGCTACTTCTTCTCGCCACCCTGGAACGGGAAGGTGTTGAACATCGAGCGCGCCTGGTTCTGCATGTTCTCCTGCATCTGCACGAACAGGTTCTTCGACTGCTCGATGTAGTTGGACATCATCGACTGGATCATCGGCGCCTGCATGTTGACGAACTGCGTCCACATCTCGGGGCCGATCTTGTTGCTGTCGTAGAACGCCTTGCTCTGCTCCTGCAGCTTGTTCTGGATGTCGATGAACGCCTGCACGTTCTTCTCGAGATAGGAGCCCATCATCCCCTGCATCGCGTTGCCGTAGCTGCGGATGATCTGCGACAGCACCGGAGGCGTGAACATCGGCTGCCCCTCCTGCTCCTCTTCCAGGATGATCTGCAGCAGGATCTGGCGCGTCAGGTCCTCGCCCGTCTTCGCGTCGACGACCTGGAATTCGGTCTGCTCGAGCACGAGTTCCTTCACGTCCGCCAGCGTGATGTAGGTGCTGGTCTGCGTGTCGTAAAGGCGGCGATTCGGATACTTCTTGATCAGGCGTTGGGCGGCGGGCATCTAACGGCTTCCTCTTCTAGAAGCGGCGCCGATCGAGCAGCACCGCCACGCAGCTTTCAAATACTCTTATGCATTGTAGCCATTTGATGGGATGGTCGACGAAACCGCCGCGCACGGCTAGCCGTCAATGCATGTGCAGGCCGCCGTTGCAGGAGAACTCCGCCCCCGTCGTGAAGCCCGAGTCGTCGCCCGCCAGCCAAACGACGATCGACGCAATCTCGTCGGGCGTACCCAGTCGCTTGACCGGGATCGTGGCGACGATCTTTTCCAGGATCTCCGGCTTGATCGCGCGCACCATGTCGGTGCCGATGTAGCCCGGGCTCACCGTGTTGACCGTCACTCCCTTGTTTGCAAGCTCCTGCGCCAGCGCCATCGTGAAGCCGTGCATGCCGGCCTTGGCGGTCGAATAGTTGGTCTGGCCCGCCTGGCCCTTTTCGCCGTTGACCGAACTGATCTGGACGATGCGGCCCCAGCGGCGCTCGATCATGTCGGGGACGACCTGCTTGGTCGCATTGAACACCGAGTTCAAATTGGTATCGATGACCGCGTCCCAGTCCTCGCGCGTCATCTTGATGAACAGGCGGTCGCGCGTGATGCCGGCGTTGTTGACCAGCACGTCGATCGGTCCGTGTTCGGCCTTGGACTTGGCAAAGGCCTCCACCGTCGAGTTCCAGTCGGCAACGTTTCCGACCGAAGCGTAGAACGTATAGCCGAGCGCCTTCTGCTCGGCGAGCCATTTTCCGTAGTCGCGCGTCGGTCCGCACCCGGCGATCACCTTGAATCCAGCCTTGTGCAGGCGCTGGCAGATCGCGGTGCCGATGCCACCCATGCCGCCGGTCACGTATGCAACTTTCGCCATGCTTTTCTCCTTGATCGTCTTTCAATGTATCGGCCGGGCATAGCGGCACCCGGTCGCCCCAATCCCCCGCTGCCGTCGCCGGCGCAGGCTATCGTTCCACCGCAAGCGCCACGCCCATCCCGCCACCGATGCAGAGCGCGGCCAGCCCCTTCTTCGAGCCGCGCCGCTTCATTTCGTGCAGCAGCGTTACCAGGATGCGGCAGCCCGATGCGCCAATCGGATGCCCGATTGCAATCGCCCCGCCGTTCACGTTGATCCGGCTCGTATCCCAGCCCATTTCCTTGTTCACCGCGCAGGCCTGCGCGGCAAACGCCTCGTTGATCTCCATCAGGTCCAGATCGGCCGCCTTCCAGCCGGCCTTCTCGAGCGCCCTGCGCGATGCCGGCGCCGGACCCATTCCCATGATCTTCGGGTCGACGCCGGCCGATGCGAACGACGCGATGCGCGCCAGCGGCGTCAGTCCCAGCGCCGCTGCACGCGCCTCCGACATCACCACGACCGCCGCGGCGCCGTCGTTGATCCCAGACGCGTTTCCGGCCGTCACCGTCCCTTCCTTGTCGAAGGCCGGCTTCAGTCCCGCCAAGGCTTCACCGTTGGTCTTGCGGTTCACGTATTCGTCGATCTCGAACGCCACCGGATCGCCCTTCCTCTGCGGGATCATCACCGCGACGATCTCTTCCTTGAACCTGCCCGCGTCCTGCGCTGCGGCGGCCTTCTGCTGGGACGCGAGCGCAAAGGCGTCCTGCTGTGCCCGGTCGATGCCGTACTGCCGGGCGACGTTCTCAGCGGTGATCCCCATGTGGTACTTGTTGTAGACGTCCCAGAGGCCGTCGACGATCATGCTGTCGATCATTTTCGCGTCGCCCATCCGGAACCCGTCGCGCGAATTCATCAGCACGTGCGGCGCGAGGCTCATGTTCTCCTGGCCGCCGGCGACCACGATCTCCGCGTCCCCGGTGGCGATCGCCTGCGCGGCCAGCATCACCGCCTTCAGGCCCGAACCGCACACCTTGTTGATCGTCATCGCCGGCACCGCTACCGGCAGGCCCGCCTTGATCGATGCCTGCCGCGCCGGATTCTGGCCGCAGCCCGCGGTCAGCACCTGTCCCATGATCACTTCGTCGACCCGTTCGGGCGGCAGCTTCGCGCGCGCGAGCACCTCCTTGATCACCAACGCACCCAGATCCGAGGCCGGCGACTTGGCCAGCGTGCCGCCGAACTTGCCCACCGCGGTGCGCGCCGCGGCAACGATCACAGCCTTGCTCATCTGTACCTCCTACGCCTTTTCCTTCACGTAGCGGCCAGGGGCCGCCTCGATGACCTTGTACTGCTTGTTGCCGTATGCCTTGCGCGCAGCGACCGTGCCGCCTCCGTATTGCGCCATCCACCGATCCCAGTCGGCCCACCAGCTGCCCTGATGCTCGGTCGCGCCGTGCCGCCACGCTTCGCTGTTGGCCGGCAGGTACGGCGACCCGCTGGTCCAGTAGCTGCGCTTGTTCTTCGACACCGGATTGATCGAACCTGCGATATGACCGCTCGCGCCGAGCGCAAAGCGTACGCCGCCCTCGCCGGCCCCGGTCAGCAGTCGCGCGGATGCGTACGCGGCCTTCCAGGGCACGATGTGATCGTCGACCGCGGCAAAGACGTACGCGGGCGCCTTGATCGCCCCCAGATCCACCGGCTCGCCGCAGCACTTCAGCTTTCCCGGCACCCGCAGGTTGTTTTCCAGGTACATATTGCGCAGGTACCACGCGTACATCGGACCCGGCAGATTGGTGTTGTCGCTGTTCCAGTACAGCAGGTCGAAGGCCATCGGCTGCTTGCCTTCGAGGTAGTTGTTGACCACGTAGTTCCAGACCAGATCGTTCGCGCGCAGGATCGAGAACGTGTTGCCCAGTTCCTTGCCCGGCATGACTCCGCCCTTGCCGAGCGCACGCTCGCGCATCCGCACATGCTGCTCGTCGATGAACACCTCGAGCACACCGGCATCCTCGAAGTCGAGCAGCGAGGTCATCATCGTCAGGCTCGCGGCCGGCTGCTCGCCGCGCGCGGCCAGCACCGCGAGCGCGGAGGCGAGAATCGTGCCGCCCACGCAGAAGCCGAGCACGTTGATGCGGTCGTCCTTCTTGCCGGTCAGGCCGCAGATATCGCGCACGACGCGCATCGCGGCGATCGGGCCCTTCTCCAGGTAATCGTCCCAAGTCAGCTTGCCCTGCTCGGCGTGAACGTTCTTCCACGAGATCAGGAACGTCGTGTTGCCGCGCTCGACCGAGAACCGCACGAACGAATTCTCGGGCTGCAGATCCATGATGTAGAACTTGTTGATCGCCGGCGGAAGGATCAGGAACGGCCGGGCGCGCACCTTGTCGGTCAGCGGCTTGTACTGGATCAGCTGGATCAGCTCGTTCTCGTACACGACCGCGCCTTCGCTGGTCGCCACGTTGCGGCCGATCTCGAACGCTTTCTCGTCGGTCTGCGTGATCTTGCCCTTGCGGATGTCCTCCAGCAGGTTCTGCATGCCGGCCTTCAGGCTCTCGCCCTTGGTCTCGATCAGCGTCTTCTGCGCCTTCGGATTGAGCGCCAGGAAATTCGCCGGCGACATCGCGTCGACCCACTGCGACACCGCGAACTTGACGCGCCGCTTGGTCTTGCGATCGGTGTCGACCGCGTCCGCCAGCGCGTTCATGAATTCCGAGTTCAGCAGATACGTGCGCGCGTAAAAGGATGCGAGCGGGTTCTGCTGCCAGGCTTCGTCCGCGAAACGGCTGTCCTTGATCGGACTCGCCGCCGCGTCCGGGCGCTCGAGAAAATCCGACCACAGCCGTCCCATGCGCTGCATGTAGTCCTGCTGCAGCTCGAGCACCCTGTCCGCCGCAATGCCCAGGCGCGGCAGCTCGCCGTTCGATGGCGCGATCGAAGCCATCGACGACCACCAGCCGAGCCAGGGGTTGTCCGAACCATGCGCCTCCTCCGCGGTCCTCGAAGCTCCCGCCGCTGAAGCGTCGCCTCTGGGGGCCGAGGTGGAATGCCTTTCACTGGATCTTTGCGCGGCTCGCGTCGCCATTGTTGCTCTCCTGTAATTCGCCCGTCGACGGCGCACGCTGGGCCTGCGCCGCGCGGTCGGCGCATTCTCGCCATCGGCCTCATCGCCTGTCAAACGAGCCCGCTCACTTCAAAGGGTGTCGGAATCCAGCCAGATGACGGCCGCATGTCGTCCCGTCACGCGATCGCGCCGGAAACTGTAGAAGCGCGCCGGGTCGCTGTACGTGCACAGCTCGCCGCCGCTGACCCGATCGACGTCGACCAGCGCAAGAGCCTGGCGCGCCAGCGCCGGCAGGTCCGCAAGATACTTTCCCCCTTCCTTCGGCGCGAACGCGTCGCGCGCCCGTGGCAGGCCGCGTTCCATCGCCTCCAGCACCTCGCCGCCGACCTCGAATCGCCGCGGCCCGATCGCCGGGCCCAGCCACGCGTGCAGGCGCGCGGCGGGCGTGCCGATTCGTGCTCGCAGGGCGGCAACGCTTTTCTGGATCACTCCCGCCGCCAGTCCGCGCCAGCCTGCATGCGCGACGGCGACCGCGCGTCCGAGCTCGTCGGCGAGGAACACCGGCATGCAGTCGGCGATCGACACCACGCAGACCACATTCGGCTCGCTGGTGAATGACGCGTCTGCCTCGATTGGCTGCCCGATTGCGGCTGCATCGACGACGACCGCGCCGTGCACCTGCCTGAGCCAGCGCGGCTCCGCGGGAAGCGCCGCGCGCAGCCGAAGGCGATTCGCGCGCACCCGCTCCAAGTCGTCTCCGGTCGACAGCCCTAGGTTCAGACCGCCGCCCGAAGGCGCGCCGTAGGCTCCAAGCGAGACTCCTCCGGCGCGCGTGGTGACGAACGCGCGGACCCGCGCGTGCACGCGCCAGTCGGGCACGATCCACTCCGGATGAATCGCCCGGCCTGTCACTCGAACACCTCCCGCGCCCGGTCGCACCGGCCGAATCCGACCGCCCGCATCAGGCGCTGCATGTCGGCCGGCGGTGCGCGGAACCACTCCATCCGTTCGCCGCTGGTCGGATGCGTGAACGCCAGCCGGCAGGCATGCAGCGCCTGGCGCGGGAATGTCGTCCATGCGACCGTCGCGTCACTCGGGTCCGCCGCCGCGGGGCGACCCCGGCGATACAGCGGGTCGCCGACCAGCGGATGCCCGATCGACTCCAGATGCACGCGGATCTGGTGCGTGCGTCCGGTCTGCAGACGGCACGCGACCCACGATAACTGGACGCGACCCACGTCGACGCACTCGATACGCCGGAAACTCGTGCGCGCCTCCCGCGCGGACGGCGCGCGGCTCACCCTGAACTTGACCGGGTTGCGCGGGTCGCGCCCGATCGCCGCGTCGATCGTTCCCGCCGGCGGTGTGGCGCCAACCACGATTGCCCAGTACTCGCGCAGCACGCTGCGCGCCTGCAACTGCCGCACGAGGTCCGTCTGCGCGGCGACCGTGCGCGCGACGACCATCAGCCCGCTGGTGCCGGCATCGAGCCGATGCACGATGCCGGCGCGCGGGACGCGTGCCAGGTCCGCGTCGTGCGCGAGCAGTCCGTTCAGCAGCGTGCCCGACCAGTTGCCGGCCGCCGGATGCACGACCAGCCCCGGCGGCTTGTCCAGCACGATGGTCGCGTCGTCCTCGGCCACGATGTCGAGCGCGATCGGCTCCGGCGCGAACGCGAGCGCGTCCGGGGCCGGCGGCGGCGCGACCTCGATTGCATCGCCTTCGACGACCGCGTCGCGCGCGCGCGGCACGACACCATTGATCCGGATCGCGCCCAGCTCGATCCATTGCTGGATACGGGTACGCGACGTGTCGGGCAGAAGCAGAGCGAGCACCTTGTCCACGCGCAGGCCGCGGTGCGCGGCTGTCGCCGTGAAGCGGCGCGGCGCGGCAAGGTCGTCGGTCTCGTTGACGTCGTCGTCGGCGCGGGGATCGCTCATCGGCGCGCCGATATAATCGCGCGCTGCTTCATCGAGGGACTCGCGCGTGTTGGACAATTTGAATCGGCTGTCTGCGCATTGCCGCTCGACGACGGGACGGGCGATGGCCCGGTTTGCAGCGCGCCTGGCGGCGGTCGGCGCCTTCGCGTTTCTGGTCGCATGCGGCACGACCGAACACGATCCCTCTGCGAAGTGGGATGCCGATCGATTATATGCAGAGGCCAAGAGCGAGATCGATGCCGGCAACTGGAAGGCCGCGCGCGGCTGGCTCGAAAAGCTCGAGGCGCGCTTCCCGTTCGGCCGCTATGCGCAGCAGGCGCAGATGGAAATCGCCTACACCTACTACAAGGAGGGCGAGACCGCCGAGGCGATCACCGCGGCCGACCGCTTCCTGAAGCTCAACCCCAATCATCCGGCGGCGGATTACGTGCTCTACCTGAAGGGGCTCGCGACCTTTTCCGACGACCTCGGCCTGTTCGGCCGGGCGTTCGGCATGGATCCCAGCACGCGCGATCCCAAGGCGATGCGCGAGGCATTCGACACCTACAAGGAACTTGCCACGCGCTTCCCTGACAGCCGCTACGCGGCCGACGCGCGCGCGCGCATGAACTACCTGCTCGACGCGCTCGCGCAGAGCGAGGTCAACGTCGCGCGCTATTACATGCTGCGCGGCGCCTACGTCGCCGCGATTCAGCGTGCGCAGGGGGCGCTGCGCGAGTACCAGGGCACGCCGGCTGCAGAGGAGGCGCTGTCGATCATGATCCGCTCGTACGGCGCGCTGGGGATCGAATCGTTGCGCGCGGACGCCGAGCGCGTGCTGCGCGCAAACTTCCCGAACAGCCGCTATCTGTCCGCGTCGCGCTGACCGCGGCGCGCGCCTGCGAAGAACGCGCACGCTTCTTCCTCGCTGCGCGTGCGCGCGAACGGGGGCAGGCTGGCCAGGACCGTGCGGCCGTAGGGCTTCTTCAGCAGCCGGTCGTCGAGGATCATCAGCACGCCGCGGTCGGTTTCGTCGCGAATCAGCCGGCCCGCGCCCTGCTTCAGCAGCGTGACGGCCTGCGGCAGCTGGTAATCGAGAAACGGGTTGCGGCCGAGCGCGCGCAGCCTGCGAATCCGCGCATCGACCACCGGGTCATCCGGCGGGGAGAACGGCAGCTTGTCGATCACGACCAGGGACAGCGCCTCGCCGCGCACGTCGATGCCCTCCCAGAAGCTGACGCTGCCCACGAGGATCGCGTTGCCGTGAGTGCGGAAAGCCTCCAGGAGCGCGGTGCGCGTGCTCGTTCCCTGCACCAGCAGCGGCAGATCGAGCCCCGCGCTCGCCATGCATCGGCGCAGCTGCTCGGCAACCCTTTCGACCGCGCGCAGCGTCGTGCAAAGCATGAAGGTCCTTCCGCCCGCGGCGACGATCACCGGCCACGCCGCGTCGGCGACACGCTCCGGAAAGTCCTGCGCCAGCGGGCTCGGCATCGATTGCGGCAGGTAGAGCAGCGCCTGGCGCTCGAAATCGAACGGGCTTTCCCAGCGCCGCGCCTGCGCGTCGGGGAGTCCGATCTCATGCAGGAAAGGCTCGAAGGAGCCGGCCACGGTCAGAGTCGCGGAAGTCAGCACCCAGGCCTGGGGCTGCTGCTCGCGCAAGCGCGCGAAAGTTTCGCCGGGTGCCAGCGGCGTGGCCTGGAATTGTGCGCCATGGGCAGTCAGTCCGACCCAGCGCACGTATTCATCGTCATCGCGATCGCCGTCGCGATCGACCTCGCCTGCGCGCACCGCCGCGTCGGGCTCGATCCAGCCGCCGATGGTCCGGCGCAGCCCCGCGATGCGGGGGCCGAGCGTGTCCAGTTCGCTGTCGCGTCCTTCGTTCTGTTTCACCGCTTCGGCCAGCGCAGCCAGCGCCTCGTCCACGCCACGGATTTCCTTGCGCAGCGCTTCGACGCGAGGCAGGCGATCGAGCGCCGCGCGCGCGCCCGGCGCAAGGTCACCCTCCGCGAGGGTCAGCCGGACATGTCGGCCCGCTGATTCGAGCGACTGCGTCAGCGCGACCCATGCCGCGCCGTCGGACGCCGCGTGCAGACCGAGCGCACGTGCGTCGCGCGCCAGGTCGTTCAACTGCGCCAGCGTCCAGCCGTTGCCGAAGAAATCCGCCGCGATCTTCGGCAGTTGGTGAGCCTCGTCGAGGACCACCGTGTCGGCCTTCGGCAGGAATTCGCGGATCGCGTCGTCGCGCAAGGCCAGGTCGGCCAGGAACAGGTGATGGTTGACGACGACCAGATCGGCCGCCAGCGCGGCGCGTCGCGCCCTGTAGACGAAGCACTCGTCCAGGCGCGGGCACTCCTGCCCCAGGCAGTTCTCGCGTGTCGACGTGACCAGAGGCCAGATCGACGCGTTTTCGGGCACGTCGGCCAGCTCGGACCGGTCGCCGCTGGGGCTGCTGCGGGCAAACCGCAGGACCGACCTCAGGTGCGTCACTTCCTGGCGGGACGACAGCAGCCCGTCGGCCTCGGTACGGGCGAGACGCAGCAGGCATACGTAGTTCTGCCGGCCCTTCAGCAGTGCTGACTCGATGCGCAGCCCCAGCGCTCGGGTCAGGGTGGCGACATCCTTGCGGAAGATCTGGTCCTGCAGCGCGCGGGTAGCCGTCGATACCAGTGCCTTGCCCCCGGCCAGCAGCGCGGGTACCAGGTAAGCGAACGTCTTGCCGGTGCCGGTTCCGGCCTCGGCGACGAACGTGCCCCGCTCGACGATCGCATCGAAGATGCCCAGCGCCATTTCGCGCTGCGAAGCGCGCGGTATGAAGCCGGGTACCGACCCCGACAGATCGCCATCCGGAGCAAAGGCCCCGGCGACGCGGCGTCGGACCGCGGCGAGCCTCTCTTCCTGGTCTGATCGCGGCCCGTCGCCGCTCACGCGGGAATGTCGGGCACGAGCTGCATCTGCAGCATTTGGATCGCATCCTTGATCTGCAGCTTGCGCTTCTTCAGCCGCCTCAGCCTGATTTCGTCGAATCCCGGCTGCTCGGCCATGCGGGCGATCGCGTCGTCCAGATCGCGATGTTCGACCTGCAATTCGATGATGCGGCGCTTGACCTCTTCGGACTCCATGATCCGGCCCTCCGCCTGTCGTCTCTGAAGCATCACGCGTACATCCTAGCAGGGCTGCTCATCCGTTCGGCGCGTCCCGTCTGGCGATGCCGCGGCTAGACTCGCCGCCACATTTCCGCACCGCCATGCCTCGCTTCAAAGTCACGGCCTGCACGGCCGAGCACATCGGCGACCGCCCCGAGCAGCAGGATCGCGTCGCTCTGATCACCAGCAAGCGCCATCCCCATGCATTGCTCGCCGTGGTGGCCGACGGCATGGGCGGCCGCAGCGGCGGTCGCCTGGCTGCGGACCAGGTCATCAGCACCGCACACCATGTGTTCCAGGAGGTCGCCGAAAGTGACGCCGGCGGCCTGCGCGCGCTGCTCGAGCAGATCGCGAACGAGGCGCATACGGTGATCCGCCTGACGGCTCTTTCCAGCGAGCAGGAGCCCCACTCGACGATCGTCGCGTTGATCGTCCGCCGGGACTACGCGATCTGGGCGCATGCGGGCGACAGCCGGCTGTATCTGTTTCGCGGCGGCCGCCTGATCCACCGCACCGCGGACCAGACCTATGCCGCGCATCTGGAGTCGGCCGGCAAGATGGAGGAGGCGGCCCACGCCGCGCGGCACATGAAGCACATGCTGACGAGCGCGCTGGGAGTGGCCCGCACGCCGACGCTGGTGATCGACGAAATGGACGAACTGCGCGTCGGTGACGCCTTCCTGCTCTGCAGTGACGGGGTCTGGGCGCATTTCGAGGAACGTGAGCTTGCCTCGCTGCTGCACAGCCTGACTCCGCGCGAGGCGTCCGAGCACATCGTGCGCATCGCCCGCGACCGCGCCCAGCCGCGCGGCGACAACATGTCGCTCGCGATCGTCAAGCTCGAGGCGCCCGAGCCGCCGAAGCGCCTGCCGACCGCGACGCTGTGGTTCGACGACGAACCACCGCAAGGCGGCAACGGCAGCGCCGGCGCGTGACCACGCGCTATTTCGACGCCGCGGCAGCCGCGGCGCGCTTGTCTTCCTCGGCCTGCCTTTCCTTCCTGCGCTGTTCGCGGCGACGGATGTTTTCCTCGCGTTCCTTCGCCTTGCGCTGCGCGTATTCGGCCGCGGCGCGCTGCTTTTCCTGGAGGCGCCGCACGTTTTCCGCACGCTGCTCCGGCGTCAGCGAGCCGCCGGGCGGCGCCGGCTGCGCGGGGGTGCGCGGCGTCGGCTTGCTCTGCGGATGCTGCTCAGCCTGCTTCTGGCGCGCCTCGAACTCGGCGCGCGACTGCGCTTCGCGCTGCCGCTTCTGCGGCGCCTCCGCCGCGCGCCGCGCTTCCTCGGCCGCCCGCACGCGGGCGCGCTCCTCGGCATCGAGCCGGCGCGTGAGCGCGTGCGCCTCGAGCCGCACGCGCTCGACCTCGCGCATCCGTGCGTCGCGCTTGCTGCGCGCGTTGTTCTGGCAGCGGGTCACGAAGATGGTGGCCGAGCAGGCACTGATTTCCGACCGGTAGACGCGCTCGGTCTCGTCGGCGTCGGCGCTCGCCCTCTGCAGGGCGGCGGCGGCCTGTTCCCGCGTGCGGATCGATCCCGGCGGATATTCGGTCAGCAGCGCGGAATCCGCCGCCACCGCGGTTCCGACCGCGACGACGGCAGCCAGGATCAGGTGGCGCATGTGATTCAGATCCGTGCCGCGACCGCGCGCCGCGGCGCCTCCAGGTACTGTTTCGACTGCATCTCGATCAGGCGTGAGACGGTGCGTCCGAATTCGACCGCGAGTGTGCCGGCCGTGTACAGAGCCTCCGGCCCGGTTTCGGCCGAGACGATCAGCTTCACCCCATGGTCGTACAACACGTCGACCAGCCAGGTGAACCGGCGCGCCTCGTTCGCCTGACCGGCCGACATGCGGGGCACGTTGGACAGCAGCACGGTATGGAACAGCGCGGCGATCTCGAGATAGTCGTTCTGCGAGCGCGGCCCGCCACAAAGCACGGCGAAATCGAACCAGACCGCACCGCCGGCGCGGCGGCGTGCGCGCAGCTTGCGCGACTCGATCAGCAGCACCGGATCGTCGTCCTCGGTCTCGGCGATGTCGCGAAACGCCGCTTCCATGCGTTCGTCGGAGCGGCCGTCGAGCGGCGTCAGATAGACCCCGATCCGCTCGAGCGCTCGTTCGCGGTAGTCGACCCCGTCATCGACCTGCAGCACGTCGAGTTCGCGTTGCAGCAGTTCGATCGCCGGCAGGAAGCGGTCGCGGTGCAGACCCTCCGGATACAGTCCCTCCGGCGCGTAATTGGACGTCATCACGAATCCGACCCCGAGATCGAACAGCTTCGTCAGCAGACGGTACAGGATCAACGCATCGGCGATGTCGGACACGTGGAACTCGTCGAAGCAGATCAGCCGGTGGCGATGCGCGATGCGGCGTGCGACTTCGTCGAGCGGATCCTGCGTGCCCTTCAGTTCGTCGAGTTCGCGGTGCACGCCGCGCATGAATTCGTGAAAGTGGATGCGCGTCTTCCGGATCAGCGGCACCGCCGAGAAGAAGCAGTCCATCAGGAAGCTCTTGCCGCGCCCGACGCCGCCCCACAGGTAGACGCCGCGCGGGATCGGGGGGCGGGTGACCAGCTTCAGAAACCCGTTGCGTCGCGCGTGCTTGTAGTCGGTCCAGTCCTCGTCGAGCCGCACGAGCCGCTCGGCGGCACGCTGCTGCGAGGCTCCAAGCGCGTAGCCGCGCTCGGCCATTGCGGCGTCGAGATGGGAGCGGAATGTCATTTCGTGATCCGTGACCCGTGACTCGTGATCCGTGAAAGCCGAACCTGGCACGCAGTCAACGGATCACGGATCACAGATCACGGATCACTAGAGGTTCA
>JBAIYN010000347.1:0-4066 GCA_037915775.1 Burkholderiales bacterium
GGCGCGCCTGCTCCTCGTTCTGCGCACGGTGCAGCCGGATCGCGCGCAGCGCGCCCAGCCGCTCGGACAGGAAATGCGACAGATCGGCCATCGCGTCGCGCACGCGTCCGGTTCGCTCCTCGACCGGACGCCGGAATGCCGCGGCGGCGATCAGGGCGAGCGCGACACCGAGGAAACTCCACAGCGCAAGCACGGGCGACAGCGCGAACGTGATCGCAGCCGCCACCGCGAGGAAGAGGACGCTCTGCAGTCCGCCCAGCAGGCCGTCGACGAGCAGGGTCTGGATGCGCGGCACGTCGGTGCCGAAGCGCGTCAGCAGGTCGCCATGACGCAACGGCTCCAGCGCTTCCAGCGGCCGGCAGATGCAGCGCGCGAACAGCGACGCGCGCAGGCCAGCCAAAACGTCGGCCGACAGGCGTGCGTGCACGCGCTGCGCGATGGTCGCCAGGACGAGATCGAGCAGCGCAAGTCCGAGCAGCGCCGCGGCGATTGCCGGGATGACCGAGAAATCGCCGCGGGCGGCGACCGCGTCGACGAATGCCTTGCCCAGCAGCGGCGTCGACAGCGACACCGACGCGCTGCCGAGGGTGAGCAGGAACAGCGCGAGCAGCACCGCCTTGCGGCCTGACAGGTGGTGCGCGAAGCGGCGCAGCGTCTTCAGCACGTTGTCGCAGCCTCCTCCGAGGCGACGGTGCGCCCGTCCCAGACATCGGGGTAGTAGCACAGGTGCGCGTGCTCGCACAGTTCGGGCGCGCCGCGCATTCCGATCACGGCCGTGCGGATTTCTTCCGGCGCTGCCTTGCGCTCGGCGAGCGTGAGCGCCGCGGCCGCGAGCCGCACCGACGCGGCCTTGCGCGCAAGCGACGCCTCGCGGCCCACGACCTTCAGGCTCGCGACGCCAAGCCGTGCCAGCCGCGGCAGTGCGCACAGTCCGCACGGGCCGAGGGTGTAGCCGCGGTTGGTCTGGCAGCCGCAGTTGTTCTGCGTCCACTTCCAGAATTCGTAGCGTTCGTCGAGCCGTCCGAACTTGCCGCCGACGCGGTCGGTGAGGCAGAAGGTGCCGAGCGCGTGCGTGGTCGAGCAGATGCCTTCCTCGAACACGCAACCGTCGTTCAGCACGAACACCTCGAATTCGAGTCCGGCGATAGCGGTCGCCTCGATTTCGGCGAGCGTCATGTGGCGCGGCAGGATCACGCGCGCGACGCCTAGTTCACGGTAGAACGCCGCGGCGCCGGGATTGCGGCAGCTGGCGAGGCTGGACACGTGCAGCCGCGGCGCGAGACCTTCATCGGCGAGCGCCAGCAGCAGTTCCCATTCGGCGACGATCAGCGCGGCGACGCCGACCTCGTCGAGCAGCATGCGCCCGAACTCGACCAGGCGCCGCACCGCGCCCGCCGGATAGGAGGGCGCATTCAGCGTCGCGAACACCGGCCGCGGCTGCGCGAGCGCAACGATGCGGCGCATGTCGTCGAGGCTCGGCACGCCGGCGGAGCGGGCATTGCGCCGGTGCACCGACGCCTGCCCGAACGCCTGCTCCCAGCCGGGCGGCGTGAGACCGCAGTAGAACTCCTGCGCGCCGGCATCGATCAGCGGCGCGACCTCGTCCGAATTGCGCAGCGGCGCCAGCAGCTTCACGGCGTTGCCTCTGCGTGCAGCACGATGCGATCCGTGTGCGCGAGCCAGTCGCGCGCGACCTGTTGCGGGATTTCGTAGAAGAGCGTGTTGCCACCGCGCCATTGCCGCAGCGACGCGTCGCTGCGCTGTACCGGCGCGGGACCCGCGCGGCAGGGCGCCGTGCACGGATCGGCGAGCGATTTCGAGAAGCCGCTGCCTTCCGGATACAGAAGCGCCTTCAGCGGACAGTTGCGGCCGGAGGCCGAGAACGTGTACGGAAGGTGCAGCGCGCGCGAGAGGCCGGCCCCGTCGGCATCGATGCCGTCGCCGAGATAGCCGCCGTCGAGATCCGCGTCGGATTCGACGGCGGATACGCCGGCGTCGGCGAGGAAGTGCCGCAGCCGCGCACAGCGCGCGCCGTCGTGGGCCGCATATCCGGCGGGCGCGTCGCGGTACGCGCGCGGATCGCGCAGCGAGCGATTCATCAGCCGGCCCGCGCGCCGCGGCAGCGATCGATGCTGTTCGCGCAGCAGGCCGAGCACGCCCCAGTCGTTGAATACGACCGCGGGCTGCCACCGCTTCGCTTCCAGCCCTGCGAGCAGACGGTGCACGGTCGCAAGACCCGCGGGCGTGACCAGCGGCGTCAGCAGCGTCGCCTCCCAGCCGCGCTCGCGCGCCAGCGCGCAGAACGATTGCGCCTCGTCGAGGTCGGGCAGGCGGTCCTCGCAGAACTCGGAGCCGAAGTAGAGCGCGACCGCGGGCGCTTGCGGCAGGAAGTCCCGCCATGGCAGCGGGCACGCATCGCGCGGATCCGCCGGCGGCGCGTCCAGCCGCGCGAGGCGCAGCCCGTATTCCATCGAAATCAGAAACTGATGCGGCGCAGATCCATGCCGTCGGAGGCCATCTGCAGCACCTTCAGCGGCTTCAGCGTCTGCGCATCGAACACCGTCAGCGTCGATCCGCCGCCGCCGACGTAGATCTTCCTGCCGTCGCTCGACACGTTGACGCCGTAGCAGGTGCCTTCCTTGATCGGCACCGCCTTCACGTAGGTCTTCTTGTCTAGATCGATCACGGTCAGGTCGTCCATCACCGCGTACGCCTTCTTGCGATCCGGCGCAAGGACGACCGAATACGCCATCGCCGGTTCCCCCTTCAGCAGGATGTCCTGCACGCCGCCGGTCGCCTGGTCGACCAGCAGCAGTCCCATCGCCTTCGGCGTGTAGTAGTTCATGCTGGCGACCCCGCCGTTGTCGAACGAGTAGTCCCAGAACGGCAGGATGTTCATCTCCTTGTCGAACATCGGCACCGTCTCGACGATCTTCATCTCGGGTCCGGTGGTGTCGATCTTGTACAGGTCCTGGCCGAACGCGTAGATCATCCTGCCGCCCTTGACGCTGACGAGGTGGGCGACTCCCCACGGCACCTCGACGCTGCGCAGCAGCTTGCCGGTGGCGAGATCGAACTGCGCCACGACCGGCTTGCCGACCACGGCTTCGCCGCCTTTCGTCGTGCGCGACATCAGCGCGCCGTACGCGGTCTTGCCGTCGGGGTCGAGCACGAAGCCGAACATGAAGCGCTCCCAGTCGTCGCTGTTCAGGTCGATGCTGCTCACGACGCGGTTCTCCGTCAGATCGACCTTGTGCACCAGGTGCCGGTTGGTCGCCACGTAGAGAAACTTCTTGTCCGCCGTCAGGCCGACTTCACGCGTGGCGCCCTTGATCGGGATGTCCGCGACGATCGCGTCCGTGTCGCCGTCGATCACCTGGATGATCTCGTAGCCGAGGTAATACAGCCGGTCGCGCGCCGCGGCGAACTGTGCCGGCGCGAGGCAGGCGAGCGCCGCAAGGGCGAGGCAGGCAAACCGCTTCCACCGCATGTCGACCTCCGCTAGTCGTACTTGAGATTGCGCCAGTCGCGCGCGATGTTCGGGCACGCGACGTCGAAGTCCTTGTGATTGGTGAGTCCGTCCGGCACCTGCGCCGGCCACCAGCAGTCGCCGGCGCAGCCATGGAAGTCGCGCGCCGACGCCTGGCAGTTGCCGATCGGCGACGTCGGCCGAGGATTCGTTTCCCAGCCGGTGTCGAAGATCGTCGCGCAGCCTTGCGGCATCTTGGGCACCTCGCCCAAGGCTTCGGCGGTCGGTTGCTCGCCGTCGGCCAGGCGTTCGATCGCCTTCGCCTTCTCGTTCAGTGCTTCGATGAACTTCTTCTTCATCGCCGTCTCCTGTCAGCAGGGTTTCAGCCGTCGGCGCGCCTTGCGAGGAACGCAAGGACGCGGTTGTCTGGATTGCGGGTGAGGTCGGCATACACGCGAATGCCGAGTTCGAGCCAGCGCCGGATGAAGTCGCAGGATCCGCCGGGCGCCAGTCCCAGTTCGTGTTCACGCAGATGGTTGTCGTGGTGGCAGCCACCCGCGCACAGGCTGCGCGCCCAGCAGCTGCGGCACGCTTCCG
>JBAIYN010000185.1:0-3459 GCA_037915775.1 Burkholderiales bacterium
CCGTCCCATGAAGCGCCAGGCAACGCTTGTGCGAGCCGCGCGCCGCATCCTCGATCAGCGCGATGACGTCCGCTTCGTGCTGGTCGGGCGCAACGCCACCGCACAGGACCTGCGCGGCGACGTGGCCACGCTGATCGCCGAGCTCGGGCTGGACGGCAAGGTGTTCCAGATGCACACCGGTGGCGTGGCGCAGGTCCTCGCGGGTCTCGACGTTGCAGTGAACTGCTCGCAGGGCGAGGGCCTGTCCAACGCGATCATGGAAGCGATGGCGGCGGGCGTGCCGGTGGTCGCATCGGCCAGCGGCGGCAATCCAGACCTGGTGACCGACGGGCAGACCGGCCTCACCTTCGAACTCGACAACGAAGAGCAGCTCGCCGATCGCATCGTCACGCTCCTGCGCGACCCGGCCCTGGGGCGGCGCCTCGCGGACAATGCCCTGCGACGTTTGCGCGCCGAGATGTCGCCTGACATCGTGGTCGACCGCTTCGACGCCTTCTACAGGGACATCGCGCAGCCGAGCCGCGTCGTCGCCGACGCGCTGGCGTGAGCGGTGGACTGAAACGCGGGAGCATCGGGTCAGTCTGACGCAAGGCCGCAGTCAGCCTGTCGTTGCGGTCGCGGCGTAGGGTTGAATGGGAGGGAGATCCCATGGACCATGCGCTGGTTTCGGTTGTCGTTCCGACCTACAACCGCGCCGACTGCCTCGCACGAGCGGTCGACAGTGCCCTGAACCAGACAGGCGCGAGCGTCGAAGTGCTGGTGGTCGACGATGGCTCTGTCGATGCCACCGCGGACCTCATGGCGCAGCGCTACGGCGCCGACGCGCGGGTGCGCTACTTCAGGCAGCCCAATCGCGGCGTGGCGGCGGCACGCAATGCCGCCCTGCGCGAGGCGCGCGGCGACTTCGTGGCCTTTCTAGACTCCGACGATGTCTGGAAGCCGTGGAAGCTCGCCCTTGAACTGGCGGCGCTGCGGGCGGCGCCCGAAGCGGGCATGGTCTGGACCGACATGGAGGCGATCGACCCGGATGGCGTCGTCGTGCACGGGCGCTACCTGCGCCTGATGTACGAGGCGAGCTACCGCTGGCTCGGCGGCCGTCCACTGTTCGCGACGTCGCGGCCATTTGTGCTGCCGCCAGACCTCGGTCCTGGTGCTGCAGATGTCCCGAACGCCGTTGACGGGCTGCGGGTCCACGTCGGCGACATCTTCTCCGACATGGTGATGGGAAACCTGGTGCACACCTCGACCGTGCTACTGCGGCGGTCGCGCTGCGACCAGGTGGCCGCGTTCAACGAGGGACTGGCGCGGTCGGGCGAGGACTTCGATTTCCATTTGCGCACCTGCCGCGCGGGCCCGGTCGCGTTCGTCGATGTGCCCAGCATCCAGTACCAGATCGGGCGCGGCGACCAGTTGACCCATCCGCGATACGGCATCGATCTCGCGAAGAACTTCCTCAAGACAATCGCTCCCGTGCTGGCGGCAGACGGCGCGCGCATCCGGCAGCCCGAGTGGAAGCTGCGCGCCGTGCAGGCGTTTGCGCATGGCTGGATCGCCCGCGAGTCGCTCGCCCATGGCGATCACCGAGGTGCGCGCCGACACTTTGCGCAAAGCTTGCGCCTGCAGCCCTGGCAGCCCGGCAGCTATCCCTACGTCGCGCTCGCGCTCGCGCCGCATTTCGTCGACTCCGGGGCCCGGGAGAGCGCGCGCATGCTGCGCCGCGCCCTGTCGCATTAAAGCAACCCGTCGCCGGCATCGGGCCAGTGATTCGTGTGCCAGCAGGGTCCTTGGACGCCGTGCTGCTTAAGCTTCGCGATGGATCGACGCCCGGGCGCGTGCCCGAACGTACGATCCGCGCGCTTGCTTCGCAGCCATGTCCGGCGATTCGATCGACATCAGCGTCGTGCCCTACGCAAGTTGCGCTGCCGAGGTCATGGCCTTTCGCAACGCGAATCGTCCCGTGCAGCGCGATGCCGGCTACTTCCATTGGCGCTACGAAGCGCGGCCGTGCCGCGCACCGGCCCAGATCGTCTGGGCGCGCAACGAGCGCGGCGAAGCCGTCGGGGCTGCGTCGCTGATTCCGCGCGAATTCTTCGTGCTCGATCGCGTCGAGCCGGTCGGCCTGGTCGGGGACATCTCAGTGTTGCCGGCTGCACGTGGCCGCGGCGTCGCCGAGCGCATGTTGCGTGCCTTGCGCGAAGCGCCGGCGGTGCGAGTGCTCGGCGGCACGATCGTCCTGCCGAACGCACAGGTGTCGGGTGCGCTCGCACGCGCCGGCTGGCAGCCGTGCCGGAGCATGCCGCGCTGGGCCAGGGTGCTCGACTACCGTGTTCCGCTACAGCGGCGACTCGGCGCTGCCGGAACCGCGGTGGGCGCGCTGGCAAATCTGTTGACGCGGCCATGGGCGCCGCGGCGTCCCGCCGATGGGTTTGAAGGCAGCTGGCGACCGACCGCGCAGTTTGACGCGCGCTTCGATGACCTGTGGCAGCGCGTGCACAAGTCAGGTGCCATCGTCGCCGTGCGCGACCGGCTCAACCTCGCCTGGCGCTTCACTGCCTATCCCGGCCATCGCTACGAGCTGTTCGAACTGACGACCGCCGGCCGGCTCGTTGCGTACGCGGCGACGCGCATGGACGGTCGCGCCGTGCTGGTCAGCGACTTCCTGGCTGAGGATCGCAGCGCCGCGCGTGCTCTGGCCACGCACTTGCTGCACGCGGTACGCGAGCGCAAGGTCGGCGCCGATGTGCAGGTCCGCAGCGGGCCCGATGACATCAGCGCGGGCGGCTGGCGGGACGCGGGCTTCCGCCGACGCGTCGACGAGCAGGCGGTGATGGTCAGCGACGGCCGCCTGACGCCGGATGCCGTCTGGCACCTCTCGGCGGCCGACAAGGATGTCTGAGCGAACCGCGGGACGTGTACCAGGCTCGGTGCGGCCTCAGGGGCGGTAGATCGCCTTCAGAGCGCGTTGGACCGGTAGCGGCAGAACGATGCGTGCGATCGCACGCGCTGCAGGCAGCGGTGCCGCATGCAGCCGCAGGCCGCGCTGGAGCAGGCCGAGCGCACGCCGACGATCGGCCGGGCCGATCTCGGTTGCCGCCTGCAGCAGCGACTCGCCGCGGCGACGCTGCAGCACCGTGGCGCTGGCGGTGGACAAGTCGACATCCTGCGCTGCGATCCGGTCGAGGATGCGCAGCGTCTCCAGTGGCATCTCGCCGCTGCGGGTGCGGTGCGACATCTGCAGGTCGCTGCGCCGGTACCGCAGTAGCGCCTCCGGCACGTAGGCGAACCGCGCGCCACGCGCGAGCCGGAAGATGAAGTCGTAGTCGCTGCTGTACCGCATCGACTCGTCGCAGCTGCCAACGCGATCGAGGCACTCGCGCCGGAACATCACGGTCGGCGGATGCACGAAGTTTCCCCACAGCAGCGCCTCGTAGATGCAGCCCGTGCGCACGGTGAGCGTCG
>JBAIYN010000618.1:0-1717 GCA_037915775.1 Burkholderiales bacterium
CATCGACTACGGCGCGTCGAGCCTGATCGTGAGCTGGACCGCATCCACCGACCCGGACGACGCGGTGGCTGAATACCACGTCTACCGCGGCACAACGGCGGGAGGCGAGGCCGCCACGGCCATTGCCATCGTTTCCGGCAGCACCCTAAGCTATGTCGACACCGCGGTCAACGCGGGCGAGACCTACTACTATGTGGTCAAAGCTTTCGACACCTCGCTGAACGCATCGCCGGCCTCCAACGAAGTTTCGCACGAGGTGCAGGCAAAGGTCGTCCAGGTGACGTTCCGGGTAAAGGTGCCGACCTTCACTCCGCCGACCGATTCTGTCTACATCGCCGGCCAATCCCAGGGTGTTTCGCCTGACCCGCTGTGCAATTTTTGCGGTGGTACTGCGACCACGAAGATGACGGAAACGGCGCCCGGCTCCAACATCTGGGAGATCACGCTTGGCATCCCGGACGGCACGGCGATCCAGTACAAGTACACGCGCGGAACCTGGGACTACGTGGAGGAATGGGGCAGCATCACGGGGCTCGTCAACCGGATCGCAACCGTGCAGGCGAACAGCCCCACCGACCTGACACAGCTCTTCGACGATACGAACGACACCAACCCCGACGACAATCACAAGTCGGTGGGCAACTGGCGCGATGCACTGGTGGCGCAGACGGATCCGGTGAATGCGGCGTCCGGGGCCGCCCCCGCTTCGATCGTAGTGACCTTCAACTGGGATGTTAAGTCAGATGGAACCGACTTCAGCAACGCCATCGTCGTGATGCAGGGCAGCACCGCGGTAACGGGCACGATCACGCACGACGCCACGGCCCAGACGCTGACCTTCACGCCGGCAGATCCGTTGACAGCCGGCACATACGACGTTACGGTCGATCACGTGATATCGCTGACGCCGACGAATGACGGCATCAAGATCAGGGCGCCGTATCTGTTCAGCTTCACGGTCAACTAGGTCTTTAGTCAAGAAAGCCATGAAGAAGGGCGCCCGTTTGGGCGCCCTTCGCATTCCATAGTCTGTCGCGCTTGCGGCGCCCCAGCGACGCGGCGCTCAGCGCACGATGAGCACCGGGCAGGGCGCGTGGCTGACGACGTTGTGGCTGGTGCTTCCCAGGACGAGCTCGGCCATGTTGCCCAGGCCGCGCGAGCCCATGATAATCACGTCGCTGGCGCGCGTCCGGGCGACATTGATGATGGCCCCTGCCGGGGAACCCTCGATCAGTTCGGTTTGTATCTCCCCCGCGATCTTGCCCACGCTTTGCTGAGCCCTGCGCAGGATCTCGTTGGCCCGATCGAGCCGCGCATCGATCGCCTGCTGCCTGTTCGGCTCGCCGAGATACTCGGGTATCGGCTCGAACGCCACCACGACGCGCAGCATGCGCGAGCCGAGGGCGCGCGCCAGTTCGCCGGCATACTGGGCAGCCCGCATCGAATGATCGGAACCGTCCACGGCAAGCAAAATGTTATCGAACATATCGGCTCCTTTCCACCATTGCTGCAGATCCAGTATACAGCCCAAGCCGGTCGAATTCAAACAGAGCCGCGCAGCGACAAACAGGAAAAGAAAACCGGATCCCTAGGGACCCGGCGCGGTGGCGAATTTCTCGTCGGTCAGTTTGAGGGTCTTCCCGATCACCTCGGCGATCCGCCGTGCGGCGTGCGGACGAGCAATGCGCTGGGCGTTGGCAATGACCTTCTCACGCTC
>JBAIYN010000581.1:0-1952 GCA_037915775.1 Burkholderiales bacterium
GCGCCCTCGGACCACAGGCGCAGGTATTTGGCGGTGGTCGCGCCGCCGTAGCCGGCGCCGATCACGACCACGTGGCCAAGCGACCTGCGGCCGCCCATCGTCTCGCAGCCGGCGAGCGACGTGACCGTGACAGTCGCGGCGCCAAGCTTCAGCAGCTCGCGCCGCTTGAAGTTGTTCGTTTTCATGACGTCCCCCGTTCTACTTGGCCGGCTGCTTCGCGAAATATTCGGCGATCAAATCGATCTGCGCATCGGTGTATCCCTTGGCGAGCTGATGCATGACTGTCGCCATGCGCTTGCCATCCCGATATGCCCGCATCGCATCGACCAGGTATTCCTTCTTCTGCCCTGCCAGGCTCGGCATCGCGCCGGCGCTACGGCCCTGGGTACCGTGGCAGTTGGCGCAGTTGGCTGCAAGATAGGGCGCTGATCGCGGATCGGGCTGCTGGGCTACCGCCGCAGCCGCGCCAAGCGCGAGCATGGCCGCGGCCCAGCACGCAACCGGCGTGCTTGTCATGAATGTCTCCTCGATGGTTGTGGCGTACGCCAAAAGAAATGGCCCGTAGGGATTCCCCTACGGGCCATTACTCTTGACCGTTCGCACCGGGCTGTCAACTAGCCCGGATCAAGCGGATCGCTACTCGGACGTGACCGGCTCCGGTCGCTCCGCGCGCGGGGCGTCGCCGCCATCGGCGGGCGGGAACTCGAGCTTGATCTCGCCCTGGTCGTCGACGTCGACATTCACGCGGCCGCCGTTGACCAGCTTGCCGAACAAGAGCTCGTCGGCCAGCGCACGACGGATCGTGTCCTGGATCAGGCGCGCCATCGGCCGGGCGCCCATCACCGGGTCGAAGCCCTTCTTCGCCAGGTGCTGGCGCAGCGCATCCGAGAACGCGATGTCGACCTTCTTCTCGTGCAGCTGGTCCTCGAGCTGCATCAGGAACTTGTCGACCACGCGCAGGATGATCTCCTCGTCGAGCGCACGGAAGCTGATGATCGCGTCGAGCCGGTTGCGAAACTCGGGCGTGAACATGCGCCGGATCTCGGCCAGCTCGTCTCCCGTTTCACGCGTGTTGGTGAAACCGATCACCCGCTTGTTCAGCGTTTCGGCGCCGGCGTTCGTGGTCATGATCAGGATCACGTTGCGGAAATCGGCCTTGCGCCCGTTGTTGTCCGTCAGCGTGCCGTGATCCATCACCTGCAGCAGGATGTTGAAGATGTCCGGGTGCGCCTTCTCGATCTCGTCCAGCAGCAGCACCGCATGCGGCTTCTTGGCGATCGCCTCGGTCAGCAGCCCGCCCTGGTCGAAGCCGACGTAGCCGGGCGGTGCGCCGATCAGGCGGCTTACCGCGTGGCGCTCCATGTATTCGGACATGTCGAAGCGGATCAGTTCGATGCCGAGGGTGAACGCCAGTTGCTTGGCGACCTCGGTCTTGCCGACTCCGGTCGGCCCGGAGAACAGGAACGAACCGATCGGCTTGTCGGGCTTCCCGAGTCCGGAACGCGCCATCTTGATCGCGGCGGCCAGCGCATCGATCGCCGGATCCTGGCCGAACACGACGTTCTTCAGGTTGCGCTCCAGGTTCTTCAGCTGCGTACGATCGTCGCTGGAGACGGTCTGCGGCGGGATGCGGGCGATCTTCGCGATGATCTCCTCGACCTCGGTCTTGCCGATCGTCTTCTTGCGCTTGCTCACCGGCAGGATGCGTTGCGCAGCACCGGCCTCGTCGATCACGTCGATCGCCTTGTCCGGCAGATGACGGTCGTTGATGTACTTGGCCGACAGCTCCGCGGCGGCCGTAATCGCCCCGGACGAATACTTGACACCGTGATGCTCCTCGAAGCGCGACTTCAGGCCCTTCAGGATCTCGATCGTCTGCGGCACGGTGGGCTCGATCACGTCGATCTTCTGGAAGCGGCGCGACAGCGCGTGATCCTTTTCGAAGATGCCGC
>JBAIYN010000522.1:0-3032 GCA_037915775.1 Burkholderiales bacterium
TCGGCATTCAGGAGTGCCAGCGGCGCGTTGTGCATCGATGCCGCCAGCCCCGCCGGCACTGCGACGTAGCCACCGGTGGAAAACACGAGCGATGGCTTGCGCGCGCGCATCACCGCGCGGCTCTGCCATATCGCGCGCAGCAGCTGAAACCCACCCAGGAACAGGGTCCGGAACCCCTTGCCGCGCAGACCGCTGAAATCGAGCGCATCGAACGCAATGCCGCGCGGCTCGACCAGCTGGCGCTCCAAGCCGGTCTTCGTGCCGAGCCAGGACACGGTCCAGCCGCGCGCGCGAAGCTCGCCGGCAACGGCCAGCCCCGGCATCACATGCCCGCCCGTGCCCGCCGCGACGACGACGAGATGCCTCATGCGCGTCCTCCGCGTTGCGCACCTGCGGCGCGAATGCGCTCCGCAAGGTCGGGCTCTCCCTCCCGCGCCCCCCTCCCAAGGGAGCGGGCCGATAGCAATTTCGCTACTTGGTTCATCGTCAGACCCGGCCTCCGCGCATCAGGATCCGGTTCTCGTAGTCCACCCGGAGAAGCAGACCCAGTGCGGTGGTCGTCGACAGCAGCGCCGAGCCCCCGTAGCTCACCAGCGGAAGCGTCAATCCCTTGGTCGGCAGCAGCCCGGTGGCCACGCCCATGTTCACGAACGACTGCACGCCGATCCACAGGCCCACGCCCTGCGCCACGAGCCCGGCGAACGTGCGCTCGAGCGCGACCGCCTGCCGCCCGATTTCGAACGCGCGCTTGGTGAACCAGTAGAACAGCACCATCACGGTCAGCACGCCCAGCAGACCAAGCTCCTCGCCGATGACCGCGAAGATGAAGTCGGTGTGCGCCTCCGGCAGATAGCTCAGCTTGACCACGCTGCCGCCCAGCCCGACGCCGAAGATCTCGCCGCGGCCGAAAGAGATCAGCGACGTGCAAAGCTGGTAACCCTTGCTCAGCGCCTGCTCGGGCGCACAGGGATCGATGTAGGCGAAGATGCGCTCGCGCCGCCATGGGCTGAGCCAGATCACCAGCACGAACGCGGTTGCCAGCGTGACGGTGATGCCGGCAAACAGCCGCCCGTTGACGCCGCTGAGGAACAGGATGCCCATGCTGATGGCGACCAGCACGCCGAACGCGCCGAGGTCGGGCTGCAGCAGCAGCAGCGTGCCGAGCATCGCCATCACCGCCGCCATCGGCGCAAAGCCCCTGCCGAAGTGGTGCATGAAATCCTGCTTGCGCACCGTGAAGTTGGCGGCGTAAAGAACGCATGCCACCTTCATCAGCTCGGACGGTTGCAGGTTCAGCAGGCCGAGCGGAATCCAGCGGCGCGCGCCGTTCACCCCCTTGCCGACCCCGGGCACCAGCACCAAGATCAGCAGGCCGAGACCGACCACGAACACCCAGGGCGCGAGACGCTGCCAGGTGGTCATCGAGATCGAGAACGTGACCGAGCCGACGGTCAGGGCGACGGCGAGTGCGAACAGGTGCCGCATCAGGAAGTGCGTCGTCGTCACCGGGTACCTGGATGAATCGGCCAGCGAGATCGATGCCGAATACACCATCACCACGCCGATCAGGATCAGCGCCGTCGCCACCATTGCCAGCGGAACGTCGAAACGCTCGAACGCATTGCGCGCGCCGCGTCCGTCGACGCGGACGCTGCCGAGCCCGGCGAACGCAAGAACCGAATTCGATGGCAGGTCCGCGCCGCGTCCGCCGCGCGATTTGCCGCCGAACCGCTGCCGCAGACGCCCTAGCATGGCTGGCCGGCCTCCGCTCCGATCTCGCGCACGGCTTCGGCGAACACTTCGCTGCGATGCCCGTAGTTGCGAAACATGTCGAGACTCGCGCAGGCCGGCGACAACAGCACCGCGTCGCCCGCGCGCGCATGCCGCGCGCAGGCATGCACCGCGTCCGGAAGCGATGCGCAGCGCTCGATCGGGAACGGAGCGCCAGCGAGCACGTCGGCGATCCGCTCCGCATCGCGCCCGATCAGCGCCACCGCCCGCGCGTGCCGCGCCAGCGGCGCGGCGAGCGGTGCGAAGTCCTGACCCTTGCCGTCACCGCCGAGGATCACGACCAGCCGCTTGCCTTCGGCACCCAGCCCTTCGACCGCGGCCACCGTGGCCCCGACGTTGGTGCCCTTCGAATCGTCGTAGTACTCGACGCCGGCGATCGTCGCGATCAGTTCGACGCGATGCGGTTCGCCGCGGTACTCGCGCAGCGCATGCAGCATCGGCGCCAGCGGACACTCGATCGCACGCCCCAGCGCGAAGGCCGCCAGTGCATTCATCGCGTTGTGCCGTCCGCGCAGGCGCAGCGCTTCCGCCGGCATCAGCCGTTGAACGTGGAGCGTCGACTCCACGACTGCCGCGTCCGGCGCCGCATCGCCGGTGACCTTGCGCCGTCGCGGCCCTGCCGTTTCCTCTGCATAGGCAAGCCAGGTCAACGCGCCATCGCGCACGAGTCCGTATTCGTCTGCGCGCACAGGCGCGCTGCTGCCGAACGTCCACACGCGCGACGCCTTGCGCGCCATGGACATCACGACCGGATCGTCGCGGTTGAGGACCTGCAGCGTCTCCTTCGAGAAGATGCGCGCCTTGGCCTTTGCGTATGCCTCCATCGAGCCGTGCCAGTCGAGGTGGTCCTGCGTGACGTTCAGCACGGCTGCCGCGTCGCACTCGAGCGAGCTGGTCGTGGCGAGCTGAAAGCTCGACAGTTCCAGCACCCAGACATCGGGCAGGTCGTCGGCATCGAGCCGCTCGCGCAGCGTATCGAGGGCGGTCGGCGAGATGTTGCCGGCCACTGCGACGCGCCGGCCGGCGCGTTCGATCAGCAGTCCCGCCAGCCGGGTCGTGGTCGTCTTGCCGTTGGTGCCGGTGACGCCAACCACGCGCGGCCGATAGCCGCGCGCCGCCTTCAGATGTGCCAGCGCGCGCGCGAAGAGCTCGATCTCTCCGACGACCTCGACGCCGCGCGCCTTTGCCTCTTTCAGCAGCGACGCCGCCGGCGAAGTCGTGGGCGAAAGTCCTGGACTGAG
>JBAIYN010000322.1:0-2269 GCA_037915775.1 Burkholderiales bacterium
CGGGCAGCGCCGGACGACGTTCTGGCGCGCAGCCGCGCGACGTATGCGGCGCTTTCGTCGTATGCCGACACCGGGACGGTCGACGTCGAATTCGGCAACGCGCCGGCAAGCAGCCGCGAGCGTCACGTCTTCAAAACCTTCTATCGCGTGCCGCGCAGCCTCTTCTTCGACTTCACCAAGGCGAACAACGCCGACCGCTTCGTCGTCTGGAGCGACGACGAGGCATTCCGCACCTGGTGGAAGGCCACCGGCGCGACCTCGATCTATCCGAAAGGCAAGGGATTGTCCGCGTTCACCAGCGGCGGCGTGCCTACGGTAGGGGCATTGACTGCTCTGGCGCCGTGGCTGTTCCCGAACGCGGGGATTACGGGCACCCTGGCCGAGCTTGCCGAAGTGACCGACGCGGGCACCGAGAATATCGGCGGTCGGCCGTGCCACAAATTCACCGGCGTTGCGCGCTCCGTCTACGGCGCGACCGGGCACGTGACCAACGTGCGGCGTACGACGATCTGGATCGATGCGGAAACGCTGCTGGTGCGGCGAATTGTCGAGGACACATCCGAAGGAAAGATCGTCAACCGCAGGACGTACACGTTCGAGCCGAAGGTCAATCCGAAGCTCGACGACAGCCAGTTCAGTTTCGCGCCGCCCGCGCACTGAACGGATGCGATCCATAGCGGCGGGCGAAATGTGCGCAGCTCCTTCGGCGGCGGATCTCCTGGGAAAGGGCGTCGTTCTCGCTGTGCTGATCTCGATGCTCGCCGCGTGCGGCCGCGAGGCACCGCAGGTACCGCAAGCCGGCCCGCGACTGGACGGATCGGGATCGGCCCAGGTGAAGTACGCCAATCGCGTGCGGGTGATGGAAGAGGAGCAGGCGCGCAAGTCGCTGATGGGCACGGATTCGACCGGGGCCGCGCTGCTGTTCGATTCTTCCGACCGCACTGCGGCGGCGCTGGTGACCGGCGACGTGCTCGTCATCAAGGGCATGCTCGCGCGCAAGGTGCTCGCGACGGAGACGGACCGGAATCGCATCGTGGTTCTCACGCAGCCCGCAGCTCTCGGCGAAGTCATCGAGCAGGGATCGATCCGCGTGAAGGGAACGATGCGCTTCGCGGCACGCGAGACCCATGTCAGCGCGGATGACTTCGAGCATTACGCGATTCGCGTCCGCGATCTGATGATCGGAACTGCGCATGCCCAGGGTCCGGCCGAGATTCGCCGTCAGGCCGCCGAGGCAGCCGGCCGCTCCGATGCGGTCGGCAAGGCTGCCGGCAACATCGCCAAAGCCTTGACCGACGGGTGGCAGACGTCTTTTACGGCCGAGCCTTCGGGCAACCGCCTGAACCTCAAACTCACGGCGACCAAGGACGTCGGCGGATTCCGCGCGCTCGTGAAGGGCGAGGGCTATCTGGCGGACTTCGACTTCGATTCGGCGATCGACGTCGAGCAAAGCGTGACACAGCGGGTGGAGGCTGGTCTGCGCAGGGTCAACGGCCTGATGAACGTCGACTGGTCGGTGGCCAAGGATTCGCCCGGTGGTCTGACCGAAAGCGCGCGCATCAAGTTGCCGGCATCGATCAGCGTACCGCTGGCTCCGCTTCTCGACGGGCTGCCTCTGTTCCTCGAAGTCAGCGCTGCGGTGATCGTCAACCCCGCGATCACCGGGGGCAAGGAATTCAGCCGTGGGGCGTTCCGGATCACGTACGACGGCTACCAGCATTTCCGCGCGAAGGAGGGCACGATCGACGCTGACGGCAACATATCAGGCGACATCAAGCTGCTGGAGCAACAGAACATCTCCGCGCTCGCGCCGATGGGCATGGTGGTGGCGTTCGCGGCGCCCCGCATCGAATTGAGCTTCGGCCTGAAAAATATTTTCAAGATGAAGGACATCAAGGATGCGGCCGACAAGGTCGACCTGATCGCCCAGCAACTGGCGCAGCGTGTGCTGACGCCGGAGCAGTACCAGCGCTTTCAGAGCGGACCCACGGGCTCGTTCACTTTTGCGAAGGCGGCCGACATGGCGCTCAAGTCCGATGCGGCGGCCTACTTCGAGTTCGTGACGACGTCGGCGCTGAGCGCGTCCGGAATGTCGGCGATCACACCGTGCTCGCGTACCGAATTGGGACTTTCAGCGCGGGTCGGCGCATCCGCGACCGCGTTCGGACAGTCGGCCGGCAAGATGGAAAAGACCGTCTTCGAGAAGAAGTCCACCGAGATCGAACCGCGCGGAACGAAACTCTGCGAGGCTGTGGGGATCGCGCAATGA
>JBAIYN010000338.1:0-4597 GCA_037915775.1 Burkholderiales bacterium
TCGGCCGCCGCGTCGCTGGACGAGTCGAGTGGCCGCGCGGTCGCGCCGCTGCTTGCGCAACTGCGCACCGGCGACCTCCTCGACCTGCAGGAGGCCTACATCGAGACCTTCGATCGCGGCCGGCGCACATCGCTGAACCTGTTCGAGCACGTGCACGGCGATTCGCGCGACCGTGGCCAGGCGATGGTCGACCTGCTGGCGATGTACCGGGCGGCCGGCCTCGAACTCGACACCGAGCAGCTGCCCGACTACCTGCCGGCCTTCCTCGAGTACCTGTCGCTGCTCGACGCCGCCGCCGCGCGCGATCAGCTGGCGGAGATCGCGCACATCCTGCAGGCGATCCGCGCCGCGCTCGTCCGCCGCGGCAGCGCCTACGTCGGCCTCTTCGACGTGCTGCTCGCCCTGGCGGGCGAGATCGCGGACAACATCGAAGCCGACGAGGAGGACGACACCACGCCCGCTGCGATCGATGCCGCGTGGGTCGACGCGCCGGTCAACTTCCTCGACGCGCCAGCGCCGTGCGGATCGTCCCGCACGCAGCCGCTCGAACAAGCGATTCACATCCATCGGAGAACCGCATGAATACGCTCAACACCCTCCTGTTCGGTGTCTATCCGTACGTCTGCCTTGCGGTCTTCCTGATCGGTAGCCTGATCCGCTTCGACCGTGAGCCGTACACATGGCGCTCCGAATCGAGTCAGATGCTGCGCACCGGACAGTTGCGGCTCGGTTCCAACCTGTTCCACATCGGCATCCTCGGCATCTTCCTCGGCCACCTGTTCGGCCTGCTAACGCCGCTGCCGGTCTGGCACGCGCTTGGCGTGGAAGCGTCGTCCAAGCAGATGCTGGCGATCGTTGCCGGCGGACTGTTCGGGTTCACCATGCTGCTGGGCGTGATCATCCTGATGCACCGGCGCTACACGGAGTCGCGCATCCGCGCCACCACCGCGTCGATGGACTGGGTCGTGCTGTGGCTGCTCGCGATCCAGCTCGGACTCGGCCTGTTTTCGCTCACCGTGTCGTGGCAGCACCGCGACGGCAGCGAAATGGTCAAACTGATGCTTTGGGCCCAGCACATCGTCACGCTGCGCACGGACGCGTCCGGCTTCGTGGCCGACGTCGCGCCGGTGTTCAAGCTGCACCTGATGCTCGGCATGACGATCTTCCTGGTGTTCCCGTTCTCGCGCCTCGTGCACATCTGGAGCGGGTTCGGCGCGCTCGCCTACCTCGGCCGCGCCTACCAGCTCGTCCGCACCCGCCGCTGAGGCATCGGAGTTCGCAATGCACGCCCACACCCCGGCCCTGCTGCGCGAGGTACGCACCGCGCTGCTGGCCCGCGCCCGGATGCTCGGAATCGAGGGCGACCGCGAGGAAGCCGTCATCGACGAACTGCTCGAGCGCGAAGTCCGCGTCGAAGCGCCGACGGAGGCCGACTGCCGCGCGTACTACGCGGCCAACGAAGCCCTGTTTCGCGCCGGTACGCTGGCCGAAGTCGATCACATCCTGTTCGCGCCGCAGGACGACGCGCACCGCCCTGCGCTGCGCAGCTTCGCGCAGCAGCAGCTCGATGCGCTGCGGCAGGACGAAGCGGGATTTGCGGATGCGGCGCAGCGCTGGTCCAACTGTCCGTCTGGAAAAGTGGGCGGCAACCTGGGCCAGCTGACGCGCGACGACGTCGTGCCCGAGTTCTGGCAGGCGATCGAGGACTTCGCCGGTCCGGGTCTGTTGCCGGAACTGGTCGAGACGCGCTTCGGCATCCACATCGTGCGGGTCAACCGCTTCGCGCCCGGGCCCCTGCTGCCGTTCGAAGCCGTGCGCGCGCGGATCGAGGAACGGCTGGCACAGCACCGGCTCGTCGAGGCACTGCGTGCCTATGCGCACGCGATGGTGCACGATGCGTCCGAGCCGGACGGCCGTACGCATTCCCACTGATACGCGCGTAGTTCGATCGTCACGGGCGGCGCCGCTCTGCGGTGCTGCACGTTCCACTCGGGATCCCGCGTCGCCCTTGAGGATACGGCCTGCCTTGATACCGCTCAATGAATCGCTTGGGCGCGTCGTTCAGACTCGCGCGGTTGCGGGGGGCGGTTAGCCGCCTATGTCGACCTGCGCGCATCGAACCGACCGACCAACCTTCCGGCCGCCGCCAAGAACATGACCGATACCAATCTGCCGTCGCTGCGCCTTGCCGGGCGCGAACTGCTGCCGATCGTTCAGGGCGGGATGGGTGTCGGCATCTCCGCGCACCGCCTCGCCGGCAGCGTGGCTGCCTGCAACGCCGTCGGCACGCTGTCGTCGGTCGATCTGCGCCGCCACCATCCCGACCTGATGGCGCGCACCGAACACCTCGGCCTGGGTCCCGCAGCCAAGGACGCCATCAACGCGGCGAACCTCGAGGCGCTCGACCGCGAGATCCGCGCGGCGCGGCGGCTTGCCAAGGGGCGCGGCCTGCTGGCGGTCAACGTGATGCGCGCGGTCGCCGAATATGCGCCTTACGTGCGCAAGTCCTGCGAGAGCGGCATCGACGCCGTCGTGGTCGGCGCCGGGCTGCCGCTCGATCTGACCGAACTCGCGGCCGATTTTCCGCACGTTGCGCTGATTCCGATCCTGTCGGACGCGCGCGGCATCGCGCTCATCCTGAAGAAATGGGAGCGCAAGGGCCGGCTGCCCGATGCGATCGTGATCGAGCATCCGAAGCTCGCCGGCGGCCACCTCGGCGCGGCCAGGATCGAGGACCTCTCCGATCCGCGCTTCGACTTCGAAAACGTGATCCCCGAGGCGCGCGCGCTGCTGCGCGCGCTCGGCGCCGAGGAGCGCGTGCCGCTGATTCCGGCCGGCGGCATCAACACGCCGCAGCGGGTGCGTGAGCTGATCTCGCTCGGGGCGGCAGCGGTCCAGGTCGGCACCGCGTTCGCGGTCACGCAGGAGTGCGACGCGCACCCCGAATTCAAGCGCGTGCTGGCGGAAGCGAAGCCCGAGGACATCGTCGAGTTCGTCAGTGTCGCCGGGCTGCCCGCGCGCGCGGTAAAGACGCCGTGGCTGGAGCGCTACCTGAGCCTGGCCTCGAAGCTGCAGGCCAAGGTCGCCGAACGCGGGCGGGGCAAATCGCGCTGCACGATGGCCTTCGACTGCCTGGCGCAATGCGGGCTGCGCGACGGCATCGCCAAGTTCGGCCAATTCTGCATCGACAATCAGCTCGCCGCCGCGCTGCGCGGCGATACCAAGCACGGGCTGTTCTTCCGAGGCGCCGGCAAACTCCCATTCGGCGCCCAGATCCGCTCAGTGCGCGAACTGATTTCCTACCTGCTCGACAGGCCGATCGCCGAGATCACCGCGGTGGGCCAGAAGGTCAGCGACAAGGTGTCCGCGCTGCTGGCCGAACCCGTCGCCGCATGACCGCGCACGGCCGTTCCGAAGCGGTCATCCCAAAGCGCGCAGCGCGGAGGGCAGCCGAATGACAGCGAACGGCCGCTCCGAAGCGGTCATCCCAAAGCGCGCAGCGCAGCGGGCAGCCCGATGACCGCAGCGGCAATGCGCAAGCCGGAGCTGGTCTGCCCGGCGGGCTCGCTGCGCGCGCTGACGGTCGCGATCGACGCCGGCGCCGACGCGGTCTACCTGGGGTTGAAGGACGCGACCAACGCGCGCAACTTCGCCGGCCTGAATTTCGACCTTTCTGCCACGCGCGAAGGCATCCGCTACGCGCACGCGCGCGGCCGCAAGGTTCTGATGGCGCTGAACACTTTCGCCGATGCGCGCGATCCGGCGCCCTGGATGCGCGCGGTCGACATTGCAGCGGAGCTCGGCATCGATGCGCTGATCCTCGCCGACATCGCGGTGATGGCCTACGCGGCGCGCACGCACCCGCAACTGCGGCTGCATCTGTCGGTGCAGGCCTCGGCGACCAATCACGAGGCGATCGAGTTCTACCGCGCGCGCTACGGCATCCAGCGCGCGGTGCTGCCGCGCGTGCTGACGCTGTCGCAGGTCGCGCACCTGATCCGCAATTCCCGGGTCGAGATCGAGGTGTTCGGCTTCGGCAGCCTGTGCGTGATGGTCGAGGGCCGCTGCCACCTGTCTTCTTACGCGACCGGCCAATCACCCAACAACTTCGGCGCCTGCTCGCCGGCGTCGCACGTGCGCTGGATCGAGAACCCCGACCACAGCGTCGACGCACGTCTCAATGGCATCCAGATCAACCATTTCGGGCCGGGCGACGCTCGCGCGTACCCGACCGTGTGCAAGGGACGCTTCGACGTTGAAGGCGAAGTCGGCCATGCAATCGAGGAGCCGACGAGTCTCAATACGCTGCCGATCCTGCCCGACCTGATGGCAGCGGGGGTGGCCGCGATCAAGATCGAGGGACGTCAGCGTAGCCCCGCTTACGTCGAGCAGGTCACGCGCGTGTGGCGCGCGGCGATCGATGCGTGCTTCGCCGCGCCTTCGCGCTTCTCGCCGCAGCCGGCGTGGATCGCTGCGCTCGGGCGACTGGCCGAAGGCCAGCAGCACACCCTCGGCGCGTACAGCAGGCCGTGGAAATGAGCTGCCGCGATCGTCGCCCCGGCGCAGGCCGGGGCCTAATCTGCAGCATCGGAACTTG
>JBAIYN010000141.1:0-2128 GCA_037915775.1 Burkholderiales bacterium
TGCAGCAAGTACTGCAGCTTCTGCGTGGTTCCGTACACGCGCGGCGAAGAAATATCGCGGCCGCTGGATGACGTCCTGACCGATATCGCCGACCTGGCGACCCACGGCGTGAAGGAGATCACGTTGCTGGGCCAGAACGTGAACGCCTACGTCGGCACCATGGCGGACGGGCAACCGGCCGACTTTGCACTTCTGCTCGAATACGTGCACGAGATCCCCGGCATCGAGCGCATCCGGTACACGACGTCGCACCCGAAGGAGTTCTCGCAGCGACTGATCGATGCCTACGGATTTCTGCCGAAACTGGTCGATCACGTGCACCTGCCGGTGCAGGCCGGGTCCGACCGCGTGCTGGCGGCGATGAAGCGCGGCTACACGGTCCTCGAGTACAAATCGATCGTGCGCCGTCTGCGCGCGGTGCGCCCGAACGTTTCGATCTCGTCCGACTTCATTGTCGGCTTTCCCGGCGAGACCGAAGAGGATTTCGAGCGCACGCTGAAGCTGGTGGCCGAGATCGGCTTCGATGCAAGCTTCAGCTTCGTCTACAGCCGACGCCCCGGAACGCCGGCGGCCGAGCTGCCCGACGACACGCCGCAGGAACTGAAACTGAAGCGCCTGCAGCGCCTGCAAGCGCTGCTGAACGACCAGCAGCTGGCGATCAGCCGGGCCATGGTCGGCTCGGTGCAGCGGATTCTGGTCGAAGGGCCGTCGAAGAAGGACGACCGCGAATTGATGGGACGCACCGCCAACAACCGGATCGTCAATTTCGACGCCGGCCCGAACGCGGCGCGGCTGATCGGGGCAATGATCGACGTCTGCATCACGCAGGCCCACCCGCACTCGCTGCGCGGCGAGGTCGTGACGCGCGAATCGCTGCTGCCGGCCTAGGATGAAACAGCCCCCACGCTCGCTTTGCTCGCTGCCCGCCGAGGGGGCGTGTCAGTACCTTCGGGCGGCCGGGCGGTACTGACATGCCTCGCCGCGCTCCGGCCAGGAAGGTTCTCGCATACGGCGTGGATGCCGACAATGCGCAACTGTCGAATCTGACCGGCGCACTGGACGCGAATCTGCGCCAGATCGAGACCGAGCTCGACGTCAAGATCAAGCGCCGCGGCCATCAGTTCCGCATCGAAGGCACGGCAGGCGCGGCGCAGCAGACGGTCGCCGTGCTCGAGCATCTTCTCGCGCGCGCGCAGCACCCGATCAGCATCGACGACGTCCAGCTTTACTTCGTCGAGCAGCGCGGCGGCCGCAGGCGGGAGCCGCCGGACGAGGGCGAACGACTGCCCGACCTGCACACCCGCCGGCGCGATCTGCATGGACGCACGCCGCGACAACGCGAGTACATCGAGGCGATCCTGGCGCACGACATCAGTTTCGCGATCGGCCCCGCCGGCACCGGCAAGACCTACCTCGCGGTGGCGTGCGCGGTCGATGCGCTGGAGCGCGACGCGGTCAAGCGCATCGTGCTGACGCGGCCCGCGGTCGAGGCCGGCGAGCGGCTCGGCTTCCTGCCCGGTGATCTGGCGCAGAAGGTCGATCCCTACCTGCGGCCGCTGTACGACGCGCTGTTCGACCTGCTCGGTTTCGAGAAGACGCAGCGGCTGCTGGAGAAGCAGACCATCGAGATCGCTCCGCTCGCCTACATGCGTGGCCGGACGCTGAACCAGGCGTTCGTGATCCTCGACGAGGCGCAGAACACCACGCCCGAGCAGATGAAGATGTTCCTTACCCGCATCGGGTTCGGCTCCAAGGCGGTCGTCACCGGAGACATCACCCAGATCGACCTGCCGCGCGGCAATTCCTCCGGTCTGATCGAGTCGCAGCACATCCTGCGCGGGGTGCGTGGAATCGCCTTCACGTACTTCACCGCCGCCGACGTGGTGCGCCACCCGCTGGTCGCCCGCATCGTCGAGGCATACGAACGCGCGGAGAAGGCCAATCCGCCGCCGCCGCGCGATCGTCGGCACTACTCGCCCGAATGACACGCCTGGCGCTGGCGATCCAGGGCGCCGAAGCATTCGCCGATCTGCCCCCGCGCGGCACATTGCGGCGTTGGATCAAACGTGCGCTCGATTGCGACGCCGTGCTGACCCTGCGCTTTGTCGGTGCGCGCGAAGGCCGCCGA
>JBAIYN010000005.1:0-1636 GCA_037915775.1 Burkholderiales bacterium
TCCAAGCGCGACAAGGAACTCCAGGACATGGGCGCGCGCCTGAAGAGTTCGGCCGAACGCTTCGAGAAGGACGCGCCGGTGATGACCGAGACGGACCGCTCGCGGCGCCAGCGCGAGCTCGCCGAGATGGACCGCGAGTTCCAGCGCAAGCAGCGCGAATTCCGCGAGGACTTCAACCAGCGGCGCAACGAGGAACTGCAGGCGCTGCTCGAGCGCACGAACCGCATCATCCGGCAGATGGCGGAGCAGGAGAAGTACGACCTGATCCTGCAGGAAGCGGTGTACTTCAATCCCCGCATCGACATCACCGAGAAGGTCCTGCGGGCCCTGAACAACGGCGCGCGCTGAGCACGATGGCGGCGAGCGCACAGTCGCTGGCCGACCTGAATGCCGCCATTGGCCGCGTTACGGGCGGCCGGTTGTCGGCGGCCATCGAGGGTTCCCCAGAAACGCGCGTCGACGGCCTCGCCCCGCTTGCGAATGCCGGTCCGACGGATCTCGCCTTCCTCGCGAATCCCCGCTATCGCAATGACGCATTGACGACGCGTGCCGCGGCGGTCGTGCTGTCGCCCGACAGCGCCCGGTTGCTGACGCAGGCAGCGGAGTCGCTGCCCGTCCTCGTCGTCGTCGACCAGCCGTACGCGTGGTTCGCGTTCGCGGCGCAACTGCTTCATCCGTCAGAGCCGGTGCGCGGCGGCATCGCGCCGAGCGCGTCGGTCGCGTCGTCCGCGCAGGTCGATGCGACCGCGTGCATCGAGCCCGGCGCGCTTGTCGGGGAGCGCGCCTCGATCGGGCCGGGTGTCCGCGTCGGCGCAGGCGCGGTCGTCAGCGCCGAGGCAGTGATCGGCGGCGGATCGCGGCTGCATCCGCGCAGCGTCGTGCTGGACGGCTGCCGGCTCGGCGAGCGCTGCATCGTCCACAGCGGAGCGGTGATCGGCGCCGACGGCTTCGGCTTCGCGCCGCTCGACGGCCGCTGGATCAAGATCCCGCAGGTCGGCGCGGTGGTGATCGGCAACGATGTCGAGATCGGCGCGAACACCACCGTGGATCGCGGCACCATGGGCGACACCGTCATCGAGGACGGCGTCAAGCTCGACAACCAGATCCAGGTCGCGCACAACTGCGTCATCGGCGCGCATACGGTGATCGCGGGCTGCGCCGGCATCGCGGGCAGTGCGCGCATCGGCCGCGGCTGCCAGATCGGCGGCGCCGCGATGATCGCCGGCCACATCAGCATTGCGGATGGGTGCGCGATCGGCCCCGGTACGCTGGTGGCGAGTTCGATCACCGAGCGCGGCCACTACACCGGCTTCTTCCCCCTCATGAAGAACCGCGACTGGGAGCGCGCGGCTGCCATCATCCGGCAACTGGACGACCTGCGCGATCGTCTGCGCAAGCTCGAGTCGCAGCAGCGGCAAGGAAAGGACGCATGAAACTGGACATCCACGAGATCCTGCGCAAGCTCCCGCACCGATACCCGATCATCCTCGTTGACCGCGTGCTGGAACTGGTGCCGGGCGAGCGCATCGTTGCGCTGAAGAACGTGACCATCAACGAGCCGTACTTCATGGGGCACTTCCCCGGTCATCCCGTGATGCCCGGCGTGCTGATCATCGAGTCGCTTGCGCAGGCGTGC
>JBAIYN010000190.1:0-2613 GCA_037915775.1 Burkholderiales bacterium
GCGGTGAGGCTGCCACGCCCGCGGCCCAGATCACGGTGCGCGCGTCGATGCGCGTGCCGCCGACTTCGACGCCGCGCTCGTCGATCGCGGTCACCCGGCTGTCGAGCCACACCATCACGCCGAGCCGTTCGAGCTGGCGACGCGCCCGCTCGGACAGGTCGGGCGGAAACGCGGGCAGCACGCTGGGTCCGCCTTCGAGCAGGATCACGCGCGCGTTGCGCGATTCGAAGCGGCGGAATTCGCCGCTCAGCGTATGGCGCGCGATCTCGGCGAGCATGCCGGCCATCTCCACACCGGTGGCGCCGGCACCGATCACGACGAAGGTCAGCCAGGCGCTGCGGGTCGCATGGTCGGCGGTGCGTTCCGCGTGTTCGAACGCCGTCAGGATGCGGCGCCGGATCACGAACGCGTCCTCGAGGGTCTTCAGTCCGGGCGCGTGTGCCTCCCACTCCGGATGACCGAAATAGCTGTGCGTCGCGCCGCTGGCGACGATCAGGTAGTCGTACGCGACCGTCTGTCCGTCCTCGAGGACAACGTGCTGCGCGCGCTTATCGATCGCGACCGCTTCCGCCATCAGCACGGTCACGTTCTTCTGCCGCGCCAGCACGTGTCGGATCGGTGCCGCGATCGCCGGCGCCGCCAGTCCTGCGGTCGCGACCTGGTACAGCAGCGGCTGGAACAGATGGTGGTTGGTGCGATCGATCACCGTGACGTCGACCGGCGCGCCGCGCAGCGCCTGCGCCGCGAACAATCCGCCGAAGCCGCAGCCGATGATGACGACACGGGGATGGGCGCGCGCGGACATGGCGCGCATTGTGCCGCGCGGCGCGCCCCGTATATGCTGCGCAGCCGCCCGTTTGCCTGGGCCGGTCGACGACGACCGGGCCTTGCCGACCCGGCGCGAGCTGAAACATTCGGATTGTCTCGGACCCATGGACGTCGATCCCAAGGACATCATCGAAAACGCAAAGGCCGCCGCCGAGGAACGCGAAGCGCGCGCGGCGCGATTGAACGCCGCGGTGGCGATCACGGTGGCCGTGCTGGCGACCTTCATGGGGATCTGCAAGGTCAAGGACGACAACATCGTCCAGGCCATGCAGCAGGCACAGGCGGACAAGCTCGATCACTGGGCCTTCTACCAGGCGCGCAACGTTCGCCAGGAAGTCGCCGAAGTGGCCGCCGCCCAGCTGGAGCTGGCGCGCCAGAGCGCGACCGCGCCGACGGTCGGAGCCTACGACGCTTCGATCGCGAAATACCGCGCGCTCGCCGAGGAGCAGTCCAAGAAGAAGGAAGAGTTGCGCGTACAGGCGGAGCAGGACCAGGCCAGATACGACGCGCTCAACTATCGCGACGACCAGTTCGATCTTTCGGACGCGATGATCGCCATCGCGATCGCCATGCTGGCGGTCACCGCACTGACGCGCCTATGGCCGTTGTTTTGGGCGTCGCTGGTGCCGGCCGCGTTCGGGGCGCTGATGGGCGTGGCCGGATTGGCGTCTTTGTCGATCCATCCGGACGCACTGGTGAAACTGCTGTCGTGACCGCAGGCGGTCGCGTTTGCACGCGACCGCATTCCCGGCGCGATCAGGCCGCGACGGTCAATCCGTGGCGCGCTCCCACGCCGACGAGCTTCGCCAGGTCCGGCCTGACCGGCGAGATTTCCCGATCGATGTCGGCAAACATGCGCGACGCGGCCAGCCGCGACGTCATCGAAACCATCTGGCCGCCGCCCTTGCCGAAGCGGAACCAGTGCGTCGTGCCGGCAGGAAGATGCACCAGCGTCCCCGGCGCGGCGGTCAGCGTTTCATTGCCGATGCCGAACGCGATCTCACCCTGCGTCACGTAGAACGACTCGTCCCATGGGTGGCTGTGCGGCGGCGGCCCGCTGCCTTCCGGCCCCTGCTGCAGAAAGATCTCGTAGCTTCCCGTCGCTTCACCGGACGCCAGCACGGTGATGTGTTCGCCGACGACGTTCAGCGACTGCGGGTAGTCCTTCGGTGTCACGACAAAGGGCGGCTTGCTCATGGATCGGATGCTCCCTGGTTGGTTGAGTTCGATGTCCGGACCGAATCGACTCGGCGGCGGATGGGTGCATTTGATCAGTTGCCGTTCCACGAATAAACGCCCAGACTGTGAACTCATTGTTTTATTTTCTCGAACGATCATGGCAACCGATCTCGTGGCGGCGATGCGCGTGTTCACCGCGGTCGTCGAGGCCGGCAGCTTCACCGGCGCAGCGGACAAGCTCGATCTTTCGCGCGGGATGGCCACGCGCTATGTTGCGCAGCTCGAGGGGCACCTGGGAGTGCGGCTGCTGAATCGCACCACGCGCACGCTATCGCTGACCCAGGCGGGCAGCGACCACTACCAGCGCGCCACGCAGATCATCGGGCTCGTCGAGGATGCCGAGCGTTCGGCGGCACAGGAGGCGGCGATTCCGCGCGGCACGCTGCGCGTCACCACGCCGGCGGTCTTCGGCATTCACCACCTCGATCGCGCGGTCGCCGAATACGTGCAGCGCTATCCCGGCGTCGAGGTCGACCTGTCGATCAGCGAGCGGATGGTCGATCTGGTCGACGAGGGGTTCGACCTCGCGGTGCGCGTGACGAGGGA
>JBAIYN010000589.1:0-2804 GCA_037915775.1 Burkholderiales bacterium
GCGAGCCGGCGGAGGCCGCTCGCATCATCTTCGTCGATCCCCGCCGCACACCGACCGTGTCGATCTGCGAAACGATCGCCAAGGATCGGGTCCTGCATCTGGAGCTCGAACCGGGCACCGACATCGCTCTGTTCAACACGCTGCTCACCTATGTCGTCGACCAGGGCTGGATCGATCGCGACTTCATCGCCAAACGAACCGTCGGCTTCGATGATGCGCTGAAGGCCAACCGCATGTCGCTCGAAGAAGGCAGTCGTATTACCGGCGTGCCAATCGAGAAGATCAAGCTTGCTGCGGAATGGGCCTACAAGCCCAAGGCGGGCGGCAAATTGAAGCGCACGATGCACGGATACGAGAAAGGCATCATCTGGGGCAACGACAATTACTTGATTCAGTCCGCGCTGCTCGATCTCGTGCTAGCGACGCACAACGTCGGCGGCCGACGCGGCACCGGTTGCGTGCGCATGGGCGGACACCAGGAAGGCTACACACGGCCGCCGTATCCCGCCAAGCAGAACCTGTACGTCGATCGGGAGATCATCCAGGGCAAAGGTCGCACGCTTACATTCTGGGCCTGCAATTCGTTCCAGACGACGCTCAACGCGGAGCAATTCCGCACCACCGTCCTGCGGCGCTCGAACATCGTCAAAGAGGCGATGAACAAGGCGCGCGGCGCGACCGTCGATCAGATGGTCGACGTCGTCGTCGATGCGGTGATGAACAAGGGCGGCCTGTTCGTCACGCTGATCGACTTGTATCCGACGATGGTCATGGATGCCGCACATCTTGCGCTGCCGGCGGCGCATCCGGGCGAGATGAATCTGACGTCGATGAACGGCGAGCGTCGCATGCGGCTGTCCGAGAAATTCATGGACCCGCCGGGCGTGGCGAAGCCTGACTGCCTGATCGCCGCGGCGATCGCCAACACGATGAAGGCGATGTACCAGAAGGAAGGCAACACGGCGATGATGGAAAGGTTCTCTGGCTTCGACTGGAAGAGCGAGGAGGACGCCTTCAACGATGGCTTCCGCCGCGCAGGACGGCCGGGCGCGCCACCGATCGACAGTCAGGGTGGCGACACCGGTTACCTCGCGACCTATCCGCTGCTGCGCAAGGCCGGAACCAACGGCGTGCAATTGCCGATAAAGGAGGTGCAGGGCGACAAGTTGATCGGGACCGAAATGCTCTACACGGACAAGTTCGGCACCGCCGACGGCAAGGCGAAGTTCCTGCCCGCCACGTGGCCGGGCCTGCCGAAGCCGGTCGCCGATCAGAAAGCCAAGCACCGCTTCTGCATCAACAACGGCCGCGTCAACGAGGTGTGGCAGACCGGTTACCACAATAAGTACGACGCCCATGTGAAGGATCGCTACCCGATGTCGATCGTCGAGATGAATCCCGGCGACGCGAACGGCTTGGGGGTGCAGCCCGGCGACATCGTCGAGATCTTCAACGACTACGGCAGCACGTATGCGATGGCCTATCCGGACGCCGCAATCAGGCCCGGCCAGACATTCATGCAGTTCGGATGGTTCAACGGCATTGCCGGCGACGTCGTGACCGACTGGACCGATCGCAACTTCGTGCCCTATTACAAGGGCACCTGGGCAAGCATCCGCCGCATCGGCGGGCGCGATCAGTTCGCAAAGACCGTCAGCTTCAAGTCACGCAGGTATCAAACGTAGTTTGATGCTCGACCGCAGATGTCTCTCTTATCGGGCCGCCTGTGCGCGGCCCGTTTTATTCATGCCCTGGTGCGCGGGAACTCCGCGTCGCGGAAATCGAGGACGAATGTTCGCGCCACAATGCGCACTGATTACGTTGCGCCGGAACATGCCGGTGCCGTTGACGAACAGGCACGACAATAGCCGCACCCGCAGCACTTCAAGCGGAGGGCCGACAACGCCTGCTTCCTGATTTGGTCGTGCAGGCAGCCCATTGGAGAGGCCTCGCGGCGCCGAGTTGTCAGGCGGGCGAATTCCGGCGGAATCTCTCGCCACTTGCGACAGGATTACGATCGTGTGGCGCTCACCTGATCAGGCGATTCGACCGAGCGAGACCCAGCATGACCGGCTGCCCGTTCTGCTCTCCTGCCGACACCTTGCTCGACCATTCGCTCGCCTTCGCGGTGCCGGATCGATACCCCGCCTCGCCGGGCCACACGCTGATCGTCCTGCGCCGTCACGTGGCGGATTTCTTCGACGCAACGGCCGAGGAGCAACAAGCGCTGCTTGCACTGTTGCGCGAGTCCCGGCGCCTGATCGATGCGCGCCTTGCTCCGCAGGGTTACAACATCGGCGTGAACGTCGGCACGACCGCCGGCCAGACGATCCCGCACGTGCACGTGCACCTGATTCCGCGCTACGCAGGCGACGTCGCGGACCCGCGCGGCGGCGTGCGCGCGGTGATCCCGCAGCGACAACTCTATTGAGGGAAATGCAATGGAAGGCTCGTTCCTGCGCTTCTACGTGACGCAAACCCACAAGCTGCACGGCAAGCCACTGTGGGAGTGGCTGCTGTTCACCGCCAACAAGCTGGGGATCCGCGGCGGCTCGGCGTTCCACGCGATAGCCGGTTTCGGACGCCACCATGTGATGCACGAAGACCGTTTCTTCGAGCTGGGCGGCAGCCTCGTGGTCGAGGTCGAATTCATCGTCACTGCCGAGGAGCGGCAGCAACTTCTCGACCTGCTGACGCAGGAGGACGTGAATCTCTTCTACGCGGACATTCCGGCAAGCTTCGGCGTCGTGTCCTCGAAGAACCCGCCTCCAAAGGCCTGATTCAGCCGCAGCAGCCCGTCGTCG
>JBAIYN010000420.1:0-4034 GCA_037915775.1 Burkholderiales bacterium
GGTTCGGTGAAGGCTGCGGCATAGGCTCCCCATCCCATCTCGCCGCTGCCACCGATCAGGAAGAGACGCGCCAGCGGCAGCATGAAGAACGCGATGAAGACGACCGCCGCCGGCGCCAGCAGCGCCACCAGCCAGAGGCGATCGTCGCGCGTGATCATGGCAGCCGACGGCTCAACCGACTTCCTTCTGGTAGCGCTCGCCGATGGCCTTGCTCGCCGCCGCGAGCTTGAACACATCGAGCGGCTTGGCGCGCGCGTAGTCGGCATCGGGAAGGAAGCGGCTCTTCATCTCCGGCGTCAGCGCCGCGGCGAACACGGGTCGCAGGAAGGCGCCTGCCCAGTGGCGCTGCCCTTCGTCCGACAACAGGAAATCGAGGATGCGCTTGCCTTGTTCCGGGTTGGGACCATTCGCGACCAGACCCATGATGTAGGGCAGCTGTTGCGTGCCTTCCTGCGGGATCGCGAAGGCGACCGGGGCGCTGTCCTTGTACTTGGCACGATAGGCGTTGAAGTCGTAGTCGAACAGGATCGGAATCTCGCCCGACAGCACCCGCGCGTATGACGTCTGTGTCGGCACGATCGGCTGATTGGCCTGCAGCTGCTTGAAGAAGTTGATCCCCGGATCGAGGTTCTCGTAGGTGCCGCCGAGCGCCAGATTCACGGCGATCACGCCGACCTGACCGACCGCGGCGCTGGCCGGGTTCAGGTAGCCGATCAGGCCCTTGTACTCGGGCTTCAGCAGATCGCGCCACGACTGCGGCACCGGTTTGCCTCGCAGCGCGGCGACATTGACGAAGAGGCCAAGAGTGCCGGAGTGAATCGTGAACCAATAGCCGTCCGCATCCTTCATGCCCGCGGGGATGTCAGCGAAGCGCGCCGGCTTGTAGGGCGCCAGCACTCCAGCGGCGCGTGCCTGCGGACCGAATTGACCGCCGAAGTACGCGATGTCCGCCACCGGGTTGGCTTTCTCGGCGATCAGCGCTGCCAGCGCCTGACCCGAGTTCTTGTTGTCGGGCGGAACCGCGATGTTCAGCCGCTGGCTGACGAGTTTGAGCATGCCGCCCCAGTCGGCCCACTCGGGCGGGCAGTTGTAGCAAATCGCACGCGCGGCCTGCGCGCGGGCCCAGCCAGGCAGCCCGGCCGCTGCCAGTGCGCCGGTCGCGGTGATGAATTCACGACGATCCATCGGTCTCCCTCCAGGTTGTGATCAAACGAGAGCCGGCGTGCCGCCGGCCAGAACATCCGCCGCGACCGCGGCGGTACTGCCACCTCTGCGCAGGACGTGCGACATCACCGCAGGGATCGCCGGAACCTCACCCGCAATCCGCCGCAGCAGCAGGTCGACTACGGTGCGGCCGATGGCTTCGGACGGCTGAACCACCGTGGTCAGGGCGGGCAACGTCAGCTCGCCGATCCGGATGCCATCGAAACCCGCGACCGACATCTCGTCCGGCACTCGGATGCCGAGTGCGGTCAGATCGCGAATGACAGTCAGGGCGAGGTAGTCGTTCGAACAGAACAGGGCGGTAGGCCGCGGCCGCGCCGCCAGTCCTTCGACAAGCTGGCATCTCGCGTCGGGCGCGAGGAAAGGCATCTGCAGCGGCCGCTGCGGCTCGAGTCCCGCCGCACGCAGCGCATCGCAATATCCGCGGTACCGCAGGCGCGCCCGATCCGATTGCCGGAAGCGCCCGGTCACCATTCGGATGGCGCGATGACCGAGGCCAATCAGGTGTTGGACCATCGCGCGCGCAGCGGCGCGATTGTCGACCGACACGGTTGGCCGGTCCGCACGCGGCAACTGATTGAATGCGAGCACATAGGGCACGCGGTCGCGGTCGAGTTGATCGAGAACCCGATTGTCGGCAGCGTCCGCGACCGTCAGCACGAGTCCGTCGACGCGCTGGCGCAGCAGCGCCTCTACGGCATCCACCTCCGCTTCGGCCCTGTACTCGGTCGTCGCCAGGCTCACCGAGTTTCCATGCGCGCGTGCCGCAGCCTCGATCGCCGCCAGGCATTCGGCGAACACCGGATTGGTCAGCGTCGGAACGACAACGCCCAGCGACCTGGTTCTGGTCGCGCGCAGGCTGCGTCCGGCCAGGTTCGGTCGATAGCCCAAAGCCTGCACCGCACGCCCGACGCGGCCCGCGGTCGCCTCGGAAACCAGCGCCGACCGGTTGAGCACACGGGAAACCGTCGCCGCTGACACCCGCGCACGGCGTGCGACGTCGTGAATCGTGGAGCGGCGACTCGTGGGCATCGCGTGACGCTAATCGTGAAATCGATTTCAGTCCAGCCCCGTGTGGCGAGTGCAAACACATTCGGGCGCCATCCGAAGACGGGCGACCGCCCGGATCGGGCGTGTTGCCGAGCGCGCCGGTTCGCCCGAACTGCGGGAGAGGAATCGGGCCGGTCTCGGGCAAATAGAAGATGTGCAGCGAGACACCATGCGGGCACCCATCCAGCTTCACCGCGCACGAACCCGCTGCAGCCACCGGCTAAGCTGCCGCTTGGGTTTCCGGCGCAAAGCTCAAAATGCGGCGCAAATCCGGATTGCGAACGATCCAATCACGTCACACCCGTCCCTCGCTCGATGGACAGGGAGGCCTCCATGCGGAATCACTCCGAAGAAATCGCGACTCGCCTGGCGGTGGAAGACGCCGTCGTTCGCATGTTCGTCGCCACCGACGAACGCGACTGGCGAACGCTGGAATCCTGCTTCACCGATCCGTTCACGCTGGACATGACTTCGATGGTCGGAGGAAGTCCGCAGGCCATGTCGCCGCGCCAGGTGGCGCAGGCATGGGCGGAGGGCTTCAAGCCGCTCGACCACGTGCATCATCAGATCGGCAACCTGCGCACCACCATCGCGGGGAAGGAGGCGCGGGTGCGTTGCTACGGCGTCGCATTCCATCATCGGGCGTCGGTGCAGAACGCCCTCAAATCGCGCATCTTTGTCGGCACGTACGACATACGCCTGCGGCGAAGCGGCCCCGACTGGGTGATCAATGAGCTCAAGTTCAATCTCAAGTTCATCGACGGCAATCTGGAACTAGAGAAGGCAGCCTGAGTCAGGGTGCGCGCGGACATCTGTTGTTCCAGCGGTTGACCCGGACGGTGGCCATCGCATTTCTCGACGTCGACTACGCAGACACGGGCACTCGCGCCGCGTGCGTGCTGGCCGAATCCTGGGACGCCGAGGCGCCGAGCTCCACGTACGTGCAGGACATCGAAGCCGTGGCACCGTACGAGTCGGGCAATTTCTATCGTCGCGAGCTGCCTTGTCTGCTCTCCGTACTTCGCCGTCTGCCGACGTCGCCGCAGGCGATCGTCATCGACGGCTACGTGTGGCTGGCGCCCGAACGCCCCGGGCTCGGCGCGCGACTTTACGAAGCGCTCGGAAGAAGCACGCCCGTGGTCGGTATCGCCAAGACGCCCTTCGCGGGTGTCGAGACGTTCGCGGGCGTCGTTCGGGTACTTCGCGGATCATCGCGCAGTCCGCTCTTCGTCACCGCCATCGGCATCGACCCGGAAGTCGCTGCGCACCGAGTCCGCGAAATGGCGGGCAAGCATCGCATTCCGCAGATGATGAAGATCGCCGATCGTCTCGCTCGAGGCAGCGCGCCCTTCCGCGCGGCCGGTTGATTTGGTATCGCCCCCCGGGCCTTCGCAGTTCTCGGCAATAATCGGCGCGAGAACTTGCACGCGAAAGAGGTCCGCTGACGCGGGCAGAACCCCCATCGACATAAGTCGCTTGCTTCAATGAATCAAAGCCCGGAACGGGCCGCCATGCCCCTGCACATCGGCATCGTCGCCTGCTCCGCCGAAGGCGCAGCACTTTGCTACCGGACGATCTGCGCGGAAGGCGTGCAGCTTCTCGGCCGCCACGCCCATCCCGAGATCTCGATGCACACGCCCTCGTTCTCGGACTACATGAACTGCATCGACTGCGGCGACTGGCGAGGCGTCGGTGAGGTGATGCTTCGATCGGCACACAAGCTGGCAACCGTCGGCGCCGATTTCCTCATTTGCCCGGAC
>JBAIYN010000680.1:0-3086 GCA_037915775.1 Burkholderiales bacterium
TTTCGCAGGACGGCGACGACCCGCTGGTGAAGGCGCTGCACGGGCTGATCGATCACGTCGACGCCCAGCAGCGCGAGATCGAGCGGCTGGTCGCTGCGCTGGAGCGCCACGGCATTCCGATCGCGGATGTCGAAGCCGAGCGGCCGACGGTCGACCCGAAACAGCTGAACCGACTGGTCGACGAGTAACCCGGGCCGCGTCAGGCGCCGAGTTCTTCGGCGACCGGCTCGCCGCCGGCGAAACGCAGGTAGCCGCCGCGTACCGGGCTTGCGTCGAAGTCCCAGTCGGGCAGGACGACGCGGGTCGCCGGCGCACCTTCGAGCACGAATTCGTGCCGCGCCGGGCGGTGCGTGTGCCCGTGGATCATCGTCGTCACGCCGGCCGCGCGCATCGCCGCGACGATCGCGTCGTCGGTGACGTCCATGATGTCGGCCGCCTTCATGCGCTTGTTCTGCTCGCTCTGCGCGCGTGCCTGGCCGATGAATGCCTTGCGCTCGGCGAGCGTGCGCGCGAGGAAGGCGCGCTGATAGGCGGGGTCGCGCGCCTGCGTCCGAAATCGCTGGTACGGCTCGTCGCGCGTGCAATAGGCATCGCCGTGCGACAGCAGCACGCGCCCGCCGCCGACCTCGGCCACGGTCGGATCGACGAGCAGGGTCGCGCCGATGTGCTGCGCGAATCCGCGACCGAGCAGCAGATCGCGGTTGCCGTGCATCACCAGGATCCTCGCACCGCGCCGCGCCAGTTCGGTCAGCGCGATGCTGGCGATCTCGGCCACGGGATCCGGCAGGTCGTCGTCGCCCGCCCAGTACTCGAACAGATCGCCGAGGATCACCAGTTCGCGATGGCCGGGCGCGATCTCCCGCATGAAGTGCAGGAACGCATCGAGCGTGTGCGGATGGTCCGCGCTCAGATGCAGGTCGGAGATGAAGACGGGGTCGGCCAGTTCGACGCGGTCCGCCGTCGGCGCCAGCGCCGGCGGCGGGTCGACCAGGCTGGACCCCGGGATCACGCTTCGACGATCTCGGCGCGCTCGATCACGACGTCCTGCTCCGGCACGTCCTGATGCATGCCGAAGCGGGTCGTGCGGACCGCCTTGATCTTGTCCACGGTGTCGAATCCGTCGACCACTTTGCCGAACACGCAATAGCCCCAGCCCTGCCCGGTGGGTGCCGTATGGTTCAGGAACTGGTTGTCCGCCACGTTGATGAAGAACTGCGCGGTGGCCGAATGCGGATCGGACGTGCGTGCCATCGCGATCGTGTATTTCTCGTTGCGCAGTCCATTGGCGGCCTCGTTCTCGACCGGCGCCGCCGTCGGCTTCTGCTTCATGCCGGGAGCGAAGCCGCCCCCCTGGATCATGAAGCCGTTGATCACGCGGTGAAACAGCGTGTTGTCGAAGTGCCCGGATTTCACGTACTCGAGGAAATTGGCGACCGTCTTCGGCGCCTTGGCCTCGTCGAGCTGAAGCGTGATGGTGCCGTGATTGGTGTGCAGACGAACCATGAATGCTCCTACTTGGTGGTGATCTTTGCGGCGCGGATGATGACCGGCTTGAGCGGCAGGTTCTGGAAGGGACCCGATGACGTGGTGGCGACCGCCTTGATCTTGTCCACCACGTCCATGCCCTCGATCACGCGGCCGAACACCGCGTAGCCGTGGCCGTCGAAGCTTGGGTAGTTCAGCCGGCTGTTGTCGACGACGTTGATGAAGAACTGCGAGGTGGCCGAGTCCGGCACGCTGGTGCGCGCCATCGCGATCGTGCCGCGGTCGTTGGACAGGCCGTTCTGGCTTTCGAGCGGAATCGGCGCGCGCGTCGGCTTCTGCTGCAGGTCCGGCGTGTAGCCGCCGCCCTGGATCATGAAGCCGTCGATCACGCGGTGAAAGATCGTGCCGTCGTAATGGCCGCTCTTCACGTAGGCGAGAAAATTCGCCACCGTCTTCGGCGCCTTCTGCGCGTCCAGTTCGAGCACGATGTTGCCGGCGCTGGTTTCCAGCGTGACGCGGGGGGACGGCTCGGTCTGGGCCAGCGCAGGGAGGGCGAACGACAGCAAAGCCGCCAGCAGGCTCCGGCGCGACAGCGACAGCATCTTCATCGGTTCCATCCGATCAGTCTGGGCTTGAGTGCGAGTTCAGTGAACCGCGCGCATCCGCGTCGCCAGTTCGCGCGCGAGCGCCAGCTTTGCCGGCGCGGTGCGATTCTTCGGATCGAGCTTGGTCGCCTGCTGGTAGCTCTCGACCGCCATCGCAATGTACAGGTCGCCGAGGTTCTCGTAGGCGGTGACGTAGCCGGGCTGTGCGAGGAGCGCACGGCGCAGCGCGTCGCGCGCGGCATCGTAGCGGCCCTGCGCGGCGTACAGCACGCCCAGGTTGTTGTAGGGCTCGGGCAGTTCCGGAAAGTCCTGCGTCAAGCCTTCGAATGCCGCAATCGCATCCTGCGGCCGGCCAAGCTCGCCGAGGACCACGCCGCGCTGGAAGCGCACCTGGGCATCGCGCGGGTTGCTCTTCAGGGCCGCGTCGGCGCGTTTCAGCGCCGCGTCCCACTGTTGCTTGTCCATCAGCGCGGCGATCTGCGCCGATTCGCTCTGCGGCACCGGAACGGACGTCGGCGGCTCGACGACGACCTGCGCCTGCGCGACCGACACGAGCGCGGCAGCGGCGACGGCGAGCAGGGAACGCAGGGCGAAGGGTGGCAAGGGGAGCGCAGTGATCGCGTTGATATACTGCGTGGCCATTCTAACAACGCAATCCAACTCGACTTCGATGCCTGCCCGGCGCTGTTGACGTTTCGTCCCGCCGCTTGCGCCGCAGCCTCGCGCCGTCGCCACGACGAGCGCGCAACGAACTCAGGATTGCATCCTCATGACACTGTCCATCTACAACACGCTTACGCGCCAGCAGGCGCCGTTTGCGCCGATCGAGCCGGGCCACGTGCGGATGTACGTGTGCGGTGTCACCGTGTACGACTACTGCCACATCGGGCACGGGCGGACCTTCGTCGCGTTCGACGTGGTGCAGCGCTGGCTGCGCGCCTCCGGCTACACGGTCACGTTCGTGCGCAACGTGACCGACATCGACGACAAGATCAT
>JBAIYN010000291.1:0-4738 GCA_037915775.1 Burkholderiales bacterium
GGCAGTGCAGGCGCGCCCGAGCACATCGTTGCAGTTGCGCTTGAACCACTTCTCCGACTTGCCGGCGTCGGTGAACCGGCGCGGGTCGGCGGCCGGCGCGAGCGGCTCGATCGGCCGCGCGGTCTTCGCGTGGCGGCCGGCCGCGAGCGGATTCGCCGTATGACAGGTGGAACAGCTCCAGTCGGTCCCGTGCCGGGCGTCGAAGAACGCCTGGCCGCGTGCGGCGGAGAAGCCGGCGAACCCCGGCGCCGCGCTGCGTGCGGCGTCCTCCAGGGACTTCAGGTAATCGAGCGGCGTCTGCGCGCCGGCCGCCTGAAAGGCGCCCGCCAGCAGCAGGGCCGCGGCGGATCGAATCGGAAAGTTCATTCGGACGCTCCTGACATGCGAATTGCGACGACCGCACGTTAGGCAGCCCGCATTAAGGAGCAATTAACGCGGCAGGAGCGACGGACGCGACTCCCGCGCCGCTATTCGACCGGCAGGAAGCCCTCGATCGACAGGTAGCGCTCGCCGGTGTCGTAGTTGAAGCCGAGCACGCGGCTGCCGGGGGGCAGCTCGGGCAGCTTCTGCGCGATTGCGGCCAGCGTCGCGCCGGAGGAGATGCCGACCAGCATGCCTTCCTCGCGCGCGGCGCGGCGCGCCATCTCGCGCGCCGGCTCGGCATCGACCTGGATCACGCCGTCGAGCAGCTTGGTGTGCAGGTTCTTCGGGATGAATCCGGCGCCGATGCCCTGGATCGGATGCGGCGCCGGTTTGCCGCCGGAGATCACCGGCGACGCGGTGGGCTCGACCGCATAGACCTTCAGGTTGGTCCACACCTGCTTCAGCGTCAGCGCGCAGCCGGTGATGTGTCCGCCGGTGCCCACGCCGGTGATCAGCACGTCGAACGGGCGATCCGCGAAATCCTCCAGGATCTCCTTCGCGGTGGTGCGCTCGTGCACGAAGATGTTGGCCGGGTTGTCGAACTGCTGCGGCATCCACGCGCCGGGCGTCTGCTCGAGCAGTTCGCCGGCGCGCGCGATCGCGCCCGGCATGCCCTTTTCACGCGGCGTCAGCACGAAAGTCGCGCCGTACGCCAGCATCAGCCGCCGCCGTTCGACCGACATGCTGTCCGGCATCACCAGCACCAGCTTGTAGCCCTTGACCGCCGCCACCATGGCCAGGCCGATCCCGGTGTTGCCCGACGTGGGCTCGATGATCGTGCCGCCGGGCGCCAGCTTGCCGCTTTTCTCCGCGTCCTCGACCATCGACAGCGCGATGCGGTCCTTGATCGAACCGCCCGGGTTGGCGCGCTCCGACTTGATCCACACCTCGTGCGTGGCGCCGAACAGCCGGTTGATGCGGATGTGCGGCGTGCGGCCGATCGTCTCGAGAATGCTGCTGGCTTTCATGGTTTCACTCCGGGCATCGGATTGTCCCCCGGCAAACGGCCGCGCGCGGCCCGGAATCAGACGCAGTCGGCATAAGACCAGCGTCGTTCGCCATATGCGGCGCGCGCCGCGCGCTCAGCCGCGCGGATCGCGGTGGATCGGATCGACCCAGTACACCGCCTCGGGGTTGGGCTCGACATCGGCGATGTCGAGGTTGACCACGACGGCCTCGTTGTCGCTGCGCACCAGCACGCACTCGAGCGGCTCGGCCGTCGAGGCGTTGATTTCCTGGTGCGGCACGTACGGCGGCACGTAGATGAAATCGCCGGCATCGGCCTCGGCGACGAACTCGAGCCGCTCGCCCCAGCGCATGCGCGCTTTTCCGCGCACCACGTAGATCACGCTTTCCAGCGCGCCATGGTGATGGGCGCCGGTCTTCGCATTGGGGCAGATCGTCACGGTGCCGGCCCAGATCTTCTGCGCGCCGACGCGCGCGTAGTTGATCGCCGCCGCGCGGTTCATGCCGGGCGTCTGCGCGGTGTTCGGGTCGAGCTGGTTGCCCTTGATCACGCGTACGCCGTGGTTGCGCCAGTCATGGTCGTGCGGCATGGCTGCCTCCTAGCCCGCGCGGCCGACGATCTGCGCGGTGGCGATCAGCTCCTCCAGCAGCGCCAGCGCCACGGGCGCCGGCAGCGCGTAGGGATCGAGCGCGGGCTTCTCTGAGTACTTCAGCAGCGTCGACTGGTTGACCTTTGCCGTGTTCACGAGCCCCATGGTCCAGCTCGAAAAGCGCCGCTCCGACACCTCCACACACTGCAGGAGCGTCACGTCCTTGTGGCGCGGATCGCGGACGATGCTGTTGTACACCTCGTTGACCTGCGCACGGCCGCCCTCGAGCACCTGCATGAACATTTCTCCGCAGTGGCACAGCACGCCGGTGATGCCCAGTTCCGGATTGCGCCGGCGGCACTGGGCAAGGATCGAATCGACCAGCGCCGGCGTGACCGGCTCGGCCGCGCGGCTCGCATACAACAGACGAATCAGCATTACGACTCCCTTAACCCGACTTTCTCTGCAGCAGCGCGAGGAATTCGCGCCGCAGACTGGTGTTGGCCAGGAAGCTGCCGCGCATCACGCTGTTGATCATCTTCGAATCCGTGTCTTTCACCCCGCGCCACTGCATGCAGAAGTGGTCGGCCTCCATCACGATGGCGAGTCCGTCCGGCTGCATGCGCTCCTGCAGCAGGTCGGCCAGCCGCGTGACCGCTTCCTCCTGGATCTGCGGCCGGCTCATCACCCAGTCGGCCAGCCGCACGTACTTCGACAATCCGATCAGGTTCGAATGCTCGTTCGGCATCACGCCGATCCACAGCTTGCCGATGATCGGGCACAGATGGTGCGAGCAGGCGCTGCGGATCATGATCGGGCCGACGATCATCAGTTCGTTCAGGTGCTCGACGTTCGGAAACTCGGTCACCGGCGGCGCCTTCTGGTAGCGGCCGCGGAAGACCTCGGTCAGGTACATCTTCGCCACCCGCCGCGCGGTGTCCTGTGTGTTGTGATCGCTTTCCACGTCGATCACCAGGCTTTGCAGCACGCCGCGCATCTTGCCCTCGACCTCGTCCAGCAACTGGTCGAGTTCGCCCGGCTCGATGAAGTCGGCGATGTTGTCGTTCGCGTGAAAGCGCTCGCTCGCGCGGTTGATCCGCTCGCGGATCTTCTGCGACACCGGCACGCCGAGATCGTCGGCGGCGGGAGGGTTGGAGCGGGTCACGTCATCCATGGCGATCGGCACCGTCAGCTTCGGATTTGCATGCTACCTGCAATGCCCGCCGCTGCCGATGCCCCTGCGCAGGGTAAGGCCTCAGGCGCGGACGAACTGAAGCTGCCGGTAACGCGACCGCAGCGCGACGACCTCCGGCCGCACCTCACCCGGCGGCTCGCCGCGCACCAGCACGCGTGCGGCGAGCTGCGCCACCTCGCGCATCGCGTCCTCGCGCATGCCCCAGCGCGTGACCTCCTGGGTGCCGATGCGGATGCCGTTGGCGTCGCCTTCGATCGCCGGCAGCGGCAGCCCGATCGAGGTGAACAGGATGTTCGATCCCTCGATGTGGGCGGACGCGCGATTGCCGCCGCTGTATGGCCGCGCGTCGAGAGCGACGTGCTGCGACACCGTGAAGCCGTGGCGCGCTGCCGGGCCGAATACCGCCACGCCCTGCGCAGCGAGCGCCTCGGCCAGCGTCTGCGCGTTGGCGATCATCTGCCGCGCGTAGGCGCGGCCGTGCTCGATCAGGTCCATCGTCGCCAGCGCGAGCGCGGCCGTCTTGGCGGCGTCGAAATTCGCGGTGAGCCCCGGATACGCGATGCGGTCGAGCCGCTCGGCAAGCAGCGCCTCGGTCGTCAGCACCATGCCGCTCGGCGGGCCGCCGAAGCTCTTGTACGTGCTGCCCGTCATCAGGTGCGCGCCCTCCGCGAGCGGCTGCTGGAACGCGCCACCGGCGATCAGCCCGCCCATGTGTGCGGCGTCGTACATCACCCAGGCGCCGATCTCGTCGGCGATGCCGCGCACCGCGGCGACGTCGTACGGGTGCAGGCACATCGAGCCGGCGACGATGACGAGCTTCGGTTTCGCATCGCGCGCGAGCCGGCGTAGCCCATCGACGTCGACGTCCATGCGCGCGGCGTCGAACGGCATCGCCAGCACGTTCAGCCCGTACAGCCCCGCGGCGCCCTCCGCGTGATGCGTCGGATGCCCGGCCGCGGCGTCGTCGAACGCGATGATCGTGTCGCCCGGCCTGCAGGTCGCCATGAATGCGTACAGGTTGGCGATCGAGCCGCTCGGCACGCGGTACTCCGCGTACGGCGCATTGAACAGGCGCTTCAGCAATTCGACGGCCAGTACTTCGATCTTCTCGATCTCGTGCACGCCCTTGTTGTACTTCTCGCCCGGATGACCGAGGCTCGGACGAACGCCGATCGACGAGGCGAGCAGCGCCTTGGCGCGCGGGTTCATCGTGTTGGTGCCCGCGTACAGGTTGATGCAGTCGCGGTCGACGAGGCGCTCGGCCTCGCCAACCCACTGATGCAGCTGCGCGTCGAGCGCGGCGAGCGGCTGCGACTGCAACCGCGCCGCGAGTTCGGCGTGGAATCGGTTCGCGGCGTCGGATGCGCCGGGGCGCGGGCAAATGCCGGGAGTCCTGTCGCTGTTCATGCACGACAGTCTATTGCGCCACGCCCGCGGCCCCGCGCCGCGTCGGATTCGGCCCGATCAATCGTCGCTGCCCGGGTCATCCCCGGGCCGCGCCGGTTGGCGGCGCGCGGAAGAACGCCACGCGCCCTGGGTGGATGTCAGAACGGCAGCAACTCGC
>JBAIYN010000039.1:0-1972 GCA_037915775.1 Burkholderiales bacterium
CGATCGTCGCGTCGCTGGTGCAGGTCGGCTGGCTGCTCGCGCGCGGGCGCAAGGTCGACGCGATGCTTTGGCTCAGCCTCGGCGTGATCGTTGTTTTCGGCGGCGCCACGATCTGGCTGCACGACGAGACCTTCATCAAGTGGAAACCGACCATCCTGTATGCGCTGTTTGCGCTGATCCTGATCGGAGGTCGGCTGGGGTGGCGGCGGAATTTCATCCAGGCCCTGCTGCGCGAGCAGATCGATCTGCCGGTACCACAGTGGGAGCGGCTGCTGTGGGCGTGGGTCGTCTTTCTCATTTTCGTCGGCGTGCTGAACCTCTGGGTCGCCTTCAACTTCCCGACCGATACCTGGGTCAACTTCAAGCTGTTCGGCCTGATGGGCATTACGCTGGTGTTCACCCTCGGCGTCGGCGTCTGGCTGTCACGTCACATCAAGGAGGCCCCGGATGCCTGAGGCCGTCGTGGAAACAATGCGCGCGCGACTGGCGGCGCTCGCTCCGCTGGAACTCGTGATCGACGACGAAAGCGCGATGCATGCGGGCCATGAAGGCGCCAGGAGCGGAGGCGGACACTATCGAATACGCCTGGTAAGCGAACGGTTCAGCGGTTTGCCTCTCATCAAGCGACACCGCCTCGTGTATGATGCTTTGCACGACCTCATGCAGCGCGAAATCCATGCGCTGTCGATGACCCTGTTGGCGCCGAACGAATGATTGCGCGCCACCCTTTTCAACCTTCCGGAATTTCCATCATGTTGCGAATCCTTGCCTTTACGGCTGCGGCGCTTTCGAGCACCGTGGTGCTTGCGCAGAACATCGCTGTCGTCAACAACAAGCCGATTCCGAAGTCGCGCGAAGATGCCTGGGTGCAGCAGTTCGTCCAGCAGGGCCAGAAGGACTCGCCGGAGCTGCGCCAGCGCATCAAGGACGAACTGATCCAGCGCGAAGTGGTGCTGCAGGAAGCGGCCAAGCGCGGCATCCCCGAGCGCGCCGAGGTCAAGTTCCAGCTCGAACTGCAGCGCCAGAACGTCATTGCGCAAGCACTGCTGCGCGATGAACTGGCCAAGAACCCGATCACGGACGCGCAGGTCCAGGCCGAGTACGACAAGCAGAAGGCAGCGCAGGGCGGGAAGGAATACCGCGCGCGCCACATCCTGGTCGACAAGGAGGACGAGGCGAAGGACATCATCGCCCAGCTCGACAAGGGCGCGAAGTTCGAGGATCTCGCCAAGAAATCGAAGGACACCGCCTCGGCAGCGCGTGGCGGCGATCTGGACTGGGCCGGCCCCGAGGCGTTCGTCCCTGCATTCTCGGCGGCGATGACCAAGCTCGAGAAGGGCAAGTACACCGAGACCCCGGTGCAGACTCAGTTCGGCTGGCACGTGATCCGGCTCGACGACGTGCGCGACACGCAGTTCCCGCCGCTGGCGCAGGTGCAGCAGCAGGTGCGCGAATCGCTGCAGCAGCAGCGTATCCAGGGTTTCCTCGCCGGGCTGCGCAGCAAGGCGAAGATCCAGTAGCCGCAGTGGCTGCCTTCATCGATTGAACCAAGGGGCGCGCGAGCGCCCCTTTCCTTTTGGAGCGCCGATGGACTACGAGCATCATCGCCAGCCGCTGGCATCACGTGCGGTGTTTGCGCGCCGCGTCGCGAAAATGGCGCTGCTCGCCTTCGCCTTGCTCGGGATCGCGCTGTCGATCGGCGTGCTCGGCTACCGCTTCATTGCGCACCTGCGCTGGATCGATGCATTGCTGAATGCCTCGATGATTCTGGGCGGCATGGGACCGGTCGATCCGCTGCCCGACGACGCGGCCAAGCTGTTCGCGTCGGCCTATGCGCTGTTCGCCGGCGTGGTCTTCCTGGTGTCGATCGGCATCCTCGTGTCACCACTGGTGCACCGCGCGCTGCACAGGTTCCATCTGGATGAAAGGGATGTGCAGCCATCCGCGCGACCGGCGCGAAAGCCCTGAGCGG
>JBAIYN010000531.1:0-2200 GCA_037915775.1 Burkholderiales bacterium
ATGCAATCGCCACGACTGCTGCCAGCAGACCCGACAGCAGGACGACCCCGAACACCAGACGCCGGACCGATCGGGCATCCGCGAGTGCGGCGTCGGCACGCTGTCGGACAATCACCGTCCACGTCAACCCGGCCAATTCGGGGAATTCGGACGGACCGACCTGCCGGACGAGGTACGCGCCGCCCTCGCTGAGATCGGCGAGGCCGCGGTCGGCGGCACGCAGCGATCGCCGTTGCCATTGCGGCGGACCGCTCAGGACCGTTCCGTTGCGATCGGCGAGCAGCAACTCGATGCGCCGGTGCGTCGGCAGCGAACGCAGCAGTTCGGCCAGCCGGCGCTCGATCCACTGCCAGTCCAGATAGGCGACCACGATGCCCTGTTGCTGGCCGTTGACCGCCGCCAGCGGTGCGGCCGCGTCGACGACGCGCATGGGTTCAGGGCCGGCCGGGCGCATTTGGGTCGCCGCATGAATTTCGCCGAGCGTCGGTCCGCGCTGCGCCTGCAAATACCAGGGTTGCCGCGAAAGGTCGGCTTCCTCGAGTGCGCCGCCGGTGCCCGCGACGACGCGCCCAGTCGAGTCGGTCACGCCGATCCAGGCGAATTCGGGAAATCCTTTGCCGATCGCATCGACATGGCGGCGCAGTGCATCGTGGCTGCGATCGCCGGAGGCGGCGATCTGCGTCGCGGCGACTTGCAGGATCGCCAGCCTCGTCGCAAGTTCGCCCGCGATCGCGCGCTGGACCTGCTCGGCAAACAGCGAAAGGAGCCGCTCGGTGTCGGCGCGCACTCGTTCCTCGGCGGCGTCACCGGCAAGGCTGCCCGCAAGCAGGGCCGCGGCCGCCACCACTGCAAGCATGGCCCAGCCGAGCGCGGCGGTGACATGCCGGCGCGGATCCATCCGCCGGGGAATGATTTTCATGCGCGCATTGTCCGCGAGTTGCCGGCGTGGCGCCGTCGCTTCCCGTGCGCGCCGGTGCCCAAATAGTGCCGATCGTCACTGACCGTCGCGGCTTGCCCTCGGGTACGCTTTGACACCGAACGGGAGCCCCACGGCTGGCCGACCGAACGATGCCATCGTGACTGAAGCGAGAATGCCGATGAACGACGAGATGATCGACTCCGTCGCGCGTGCTGCGCAGATCACGCCGGAACAGGCGGGTGTGGCGGTCGCCGCGGTGCTGCGCTTTCTCACGGCCAGACTGCCGTCCGCGCTGGTCGGAGAACTGCACGCCCGCCTTGGACTGTCGGCGCCGGCGATCCGCCGCGACGGCACGCCCGGGTCACGCTGAACGTCAGATGCAGGAAGGCGATACGAGTGCGCGTCGACTGCGGCTGTTGATCGTCGACGATCAGCCGGTGATCCGGCGTGGCCTTGCGCTGATTCTCGGTGCCGCGAGTGACATCGATGTGGTCGGGCAGGCCGCCGACGGGCGCGAGGCGATCGAGCGCGTGCAGGAACTGGTGCCCGACGTCGTGATCATGGACCTGCAGATGCCGCGCGTGAGCGGCGTGGTCGCCACGCGAGAGATCACCGCGCGGCATCCGGAAGTGCGGGTCGTGGTGCTGACGACCTACGACGATGACGAACTCGTGTTCGAGGCGATACGCGCGGGTGCGCAAGCGTACCTGCTGAAGGACGCGAGTGAAGAAGAGGTGCTCGAAACGGTCCGTGCCGTGCACCGGGGCGAGTCGCGCCTGTCGCCGGCGATCGCGCGCAAGGTGATGGATCAGTTCCGCCGGCTACCGGTCGCGGGGGAGGGCGCGGCGGCGGTGCCGGAGCAGGCGCCCCCGTCCCCGCGTGTGCCGGCTGCAGACAGCGCCTACGAGGAGCCGCTGACGGACAAGGAAGCACGCGTCCTCGAACTGATCGCGCAGGGCAGGAGCAACAAGCAGATCGCAGCGGCCGTGCTCCTCGCCGAAGGGACGGTGAAGAACTACGTGAGCCGCATCATGGACAAACTGCATGCGCGCACGCGCACCGAACTTGCCGTGCGCGCGGTGCATCGCCGCTCGTCCTGAAATCGGGCATCCCGCGCTGGACTGCGACCGGCAACGCCCACGTCGGGCGGCGAACCGCTCAGGGCTTTCGCGCCGGTCGCGCGGATGGCTGCACATCCCTTTCATCCAGATGGAACCTGTGCAGCGCGCGGTGCACCAGTGGTGACACGAGGATGCCGATCGACACCAGGAAGACCACGCC
>JBAIYN010000399.1:0-1992 GCA_037915775.1 Burkholderiales bacterium
TCCCATTCGTTCGGTCGGTTTGGCGCACCGGCGCGCGTGCGCTACCCTCGCGGACGATCCGCCCGCCATGCCCGACTCTCTTCCTCCCAACCTGAGAAACATCGGCCGCTACGCGCTGCTGCGCGAACTGCGGCGCGACCGCGTCAGCGTCTCTTACTTCGCGATGGACCCGGTCCTGCATCGCGAGGTCATCATCAAGGCGGTGCAGTTGCCGCTGCCGGCCGACAGCACGCCCGGGCGCGATGCGCAGATCTCGCCGGTGGAGCAGGCGTTCGTGCGCCAGGCACAGGCCGCGGGCAAACTGCATCACCCGCACATCGTGACGGTCTTCGAAGCCGGCCGCATGCGCAACATCGGCTACCTGGCGATCGAGCGCGTGCCCGGACGAAGGTTGCATGAGCTGATCGCCGGCGGCTGGCGGCCGGAGTTCGTTCACGCAGCCAGCATCGCCGCGCGCATCGCCGACGCCATCGAGTACGCGCACCTGCAGAACGTCGCGCACGGCCATCTCGGGCCCGCGCATGTGATCCTGCAGGAAAGCGACGGCGCGCCGAAGGTCGAGGGCTTTGGCGGGTGGGTCGACGGCGGCAACGCGGGCGAGGATGCGCTGGCCCGCACGGACCGCGTGCTGCCGTATTTCGACGAAGTGCCCGAAGAGGTGCGACGCCGCGACGTGCGTGCGGTGGCCGCACTCGTCTACATGATGCTGACCGGACGTTCGCCCGATGCGCCGGGCGCATTCGGCTCCGGGCCGGCGCCATTGAAGTCGCTGCGGCTCGACACGCCGACCGAGCTGGCCGACCTGATCGACGATGCGCTGGCGGCGGATTCCAGAAACACCCGCCGCAGCGCCGCCGACCTGCGCGACGCGCTGACGGCATTCATCTGGAACGAGCGCGCGCACAACGTGGCACCGGCGACGATCGGCATCCCCCTGGCGGCCCCGCCAGTACCCACCGTGACGTCGATCGCGGTGCCGGCAGCTCAGGCGCCGGAGGCGGCGCCGGATGAAGCCACGGAGGAACAGGACGCCGCCGACCGGCCGCCCACCGCGCGCGGACTGGCGCGCGACGCGGGCGCGCGCACCGGTCGCTGGCTGCGCCGACAGCGCATGCCCGTCGTGGCCGCGGTCGCGCTGCTGGCGAGCGGGATTGCGATCGGGGTCCTGATCGCGACGCTGGCGCAGAAACCGGCCGGCGGCAGCACGCCGGTCGCCGTCGACGTGTCGAAGGTCCGCGAGCGCGCGGGCGTCGGCATCGTGCTGCTCGACATCACGCCGTGGGGCGAGATCTATGTCGATAACCGGCCGCTCGGCGTTGCCCCGCCGCTGAAGCAACTGGAGTTGCCCGAAGGGCGTCACACGGTCGAAATCCGCGACGGCAGCGGCCAGGCCGTGACCGCGCGCGTCGATGTCGATCCGGCCCGGCCAAGCAAGATCCAGTACGCGTTCAAATGATCCGCGCTCTCGCCGTCGTGCTGCTGCTTGCAGCCGCACTGACGGGGTGCCAGACGATTTCGCCTCCACCACCGCCGGCGCCGACGACGGCGAGCGTGGCCGCCCTGTATCAGCAGCCGGCGGAGCGCGCGCTGATCCTGGGACTATCGCTGTACGACCAGGGCGCGTTCGAACGCGCGGATCAGGCGTTTCGCGATGCGCTGAAGGCGGGCCTGCACGACCGCCGCGATGTGGCCACCGCGAACAAGTACCTGGCCTTTATCGCCTGCGCGTTCAATCGCATCGATGAATGCAGGCAGGACTTCCGCGCGGCGTTCGCCGCCGATGACAAGTTTTCGCTGACGCAGGCCGAAATCGGTCACCCGATCTGGGGACCGGTGTACCGGCAGGTCGCCGGCGAAGTTGGGCGCAAGCAGTAAGAACCTATCCGTGAATAATTCGTGTGTGCGACGGGCCGCTTTGGCTTGCAGTGTTAGGCGCGAGGAGCGCGGTTTGGTCGATCCAAATAAGCGACGAGCAACAACGCAATGCGAGCC
>JBAIYN010000435.1:0-3211 GCA_037915775.1 Burkholderiales bacterium
TTCACGCGCGCGGCACGCTCGAGCAGGCGCGAGTGCAGGTAGAACACGTCGCCGGGATACGCTTCGCGGCCCGGCGGGCGGCGCAGCAGCAGCGAAACCTGCCGGTACGCCCACGCCTGCTTGGTCAGATCGTCGTAGATGATCAGCGCGTCCTGACCGCGGTCGCGGAAGTACTCGCCCATCGTGCAGCCGGAGTACGGCGCGATGTACTGCATCGCCGCCGATTCCGAAGCCGACGCGGCCACCACGATCGTGTAGGCCATCGCGCCGGTTTCTTCCAGCTTGCGCACCACGTTGGCGATCGTCGAGGCCTTCTGGCCGATCGCGACGTAGATACAGAAGAGGTCCTTGCCCTTCGAGTTGATGATGGTGTCGATCGCCACCGCGGTCTTGCCGGTCTGGCGGTCGCCGATGATCAGCTCGCGCTGACCGCGGCCGATCGGCACCATCGAGTCGATCGCCTTCAGGCCCGTCTGCACCGGCTGGCCCACCGACTTGCGCGCGATCACGCCCGGCGCGACCTTCTCGATCACGTCGGTCATCTTGGCGTTGATCGGGCCCTTGCCGTCGATCGGCTGGCCGAGAGAGTTCACGACGCGACCGATCAGCTCCGGACCGACCGGTACTTCGAGAATGCGGCCCGTCGACTTGACCGTGTCGCCTTCCTTGATGTGCTCGTAACTGCCGAGCACCACCGCCCCGACCGAGTCGCGCTCGAGGTTAAGCGCGAGCCCGAAGGTGCTGCCCGGAAACTCGAGCATCTCGCCCTGCATCACGTCGGACAGGCCGTGGACGCGGCAGATGCCGTCGGTCACCGACACGACGGTGCCCTGGGTGCGGATATCGGTTGATACGCCGAGGCCCTGGATGCGGCTCTTCAGCAGTTCGCTGATTTCAGACGGATTGAGTTGCATCTTTCAACTCCAGTGATCAGGCGGTCAGCGCGGCCTGCATGCGTGCAAGCTGCGTCTTGACCGAGGTATCGAGCACGTGATCGCCCACGGTCACGCGCACGCCGCCGATCAGGGCAGGGTCGACCTTGACCTCGGGCTTAAGGCGCAGACCGAATTTCTTCGTCAGCAGCCCAAGCAGTTCATTTACCTGCGCGTCGCTGATCGGAAACGCGGTCTCGATCAGGCAGTCGGCCACGCCGTCGGCTTCGTTCTTCAGCAGGCGGTACTGGCGCGCAATCTCGGGCAGCGTCGCTAGCCGTCCGTTGTCGATCAGCGTGCGCAGGAAATTCGCGACCGGCGCCGGCAGGTTCGACTTCATTAGGCCGGCCAGCAGGTCGAAGGTGCGTGCGCTGTCCAGGTTCGGATCGGCGACGACCTGCGCGACCTGCGGATGCGCGGCCAGCGCCGCCAGCTCGTTCACCAGTGCGCCCCAGGACTCGCGCGCATCCGCCCCCGCCGCAGTCGCGGCGGCAAACAGCGCCTCGGCGTAGGGCCGCGCAACCGTCGAAAGCTCGGCCATTGTCTAGAGCTTTCCTTTCAGTTGCGCGAGCAGGTCGGCGTGGACCTGCGCATTCACTTCTTTCCTGAGGATTTGCTCGGCGCCTGCAACCGCGAGCGCCGCGACCTGATCGCGCAAGGTCTCCTTGGCGCGCTGCATCGCCTGCTCGGCCTCGGCGCGCGCATTGGCGATCACGCGGTCAGCCTCGACCTTGGCCTGCGCGCGCGCCTCCTCGATGATCTGCTGCCCGTGGCGCTCGGTCTCGGCGATCATCGCCTGTGCGCGGCCACGCGCCTCGGCATCGAGTTGCGCGATCTTGCGCTGCGCATCGTCCAGGCTCTTGCTCCCCTGCTCTGCTGCGGCCAACCCGTCGGCGATCTTCTTGCGCCGGTCGTCGATGGCTCGCATGATCGGCGGCCAGACGAACCTGGCCGTGAACCAGATGAAAAGCGCAAAGACGATTGCCTGGGCAATCAGCGTGAAGTTGATGTTCATACCGCCTCCGCGGCCCGCCGCGCGTTAGCGCACGACGGTGAGGAGCGGATTCGCGAACGCGAACATCATTGCCAGGCCGACGCCGATGATGAACGAGGCGTCGATCAGGCCGAGCAGCAGGAATACCTTCGCCTGCAGGCTGTTGGTCAGCTCGGGCTGGCGCGCGGCCGCCTCGAGAAACCGGCTGCACATGATGCCCACGCCGATGCACGCACCGGCGGCGCCGACGCCGATCATCAGGCCGATGCCGATGCCCGTGTATGCCTGAATCATCGCGAGAAGTTGCAGCTTTTCCATTGCGCTTGCCTTTCTACCTTGTGAATTGAAAAGAATTCCGCCTTCGAGGCTCAGTGATGCTCGTGTGCCAATGCAATGTAGACAACGGTCAACATCATGAAGATGTAGGCCTGCAGCACGACGATCAGGATGTGGAAGATCGCCCAGCCCAGCCCCAGAACCGAGCCTGCGATCGTTCCCGTGATCCCGGTCGCCGCCCACATCCACAACAGCAGGAAGATGATTTCTCCCGCGTACATGTTTCCGAACAACCGCAACGAGTGCGACAGCGGCTTCGACAGGTATTCGATCAGATTGAAAAGCAGATTCGCGCAGGCGAGCAGCAGCCCGGCGATCCACTTCAGCGGATTGAGCGAGACACCGACCATGCCGAACGGCGCGCAGAAAAGCTCGTGCAACCAGCCGCCGACGCCCTTGACCGCGATGCCGAAACCGATCATCAGCAGCCATACCGACAGTGCAAGCGCGAAGGTCGTGTTCACGTCGGCCGTGGGGACGATGCGGAAGCCTTCCGGCGCGAACAGGTGGGTCACCTTCGTCACCCAGTCGACCGGCAGAAAGTCCATGGCATTCATCAGCAGCACCCACACGAATACGGTGAGAGCCGCCGGTGCGACGAAGCGATCACGATTGCCGTGATGAAATATGCCCTTGACCTGCTCGTCGATGAACTCGACCGCCAGCTCGATGAAGGCCTGGCGCCGGTTGGGCACGCCGGAAGTCACTCCGCGTGCAACCCACCAGAAGAAGAAGATCCCAAGGCAGCCGACCACGGCCGCGGTCACCAGCGAATCAACGTGCAGCACCCAGAACTGACCGTCGCCGAGCGGCTGATGAAAATAGTTCAGGTGGTGCTGGATGTACGCGCTGGGGGTGAGTTCCGATTCGGCTGCCATCGTCGTCAATTCAGTCCGCTATTCATCACGCATGAACAGCGCCGAAGAAAAGATCAGAAGCGTCAAAGCAA
>JBAIYN010000656.1:0-4719 GCA_037915775.1 Burkholderiales bacterium
GCTCGGCCTGCGCGGGCGTGATGATGTGCGCGGCGCTGGCGTCGCTCAGGTGATTTCGTTCAATGCGGAGCATCGCGTGATCCTTCCGGGACGGGTTGCGATGGCCGGATCGTCCGTCGCATGAAGCCGGCCGTCAGCGCGCGCTGCGATTGTCGCGCGGCTTGTCGCCGCCGGTATCGCTCCACAATACCGGGACGCCTGTCCGCGAGAGGAATCCATGCCGCACGCCATCGAACTCGTCGAGCAGTTGAAGCGCGAACTGAAGGCCCGCGGGCTGAAGTACGCCGACATCGCGCGCCGCATCGGCCTGTCCGAGGCCACCGTCAAGCGGATGTTTTCCGAGCGCAATCTCACTCTCGATCGGCTGGACGCGATCCTGGTGGCAGCGGGCATCGAGTTCACCGAGCTCACGCGCGGGTTCGACCGCGAGCAGCATCTGATCTCGCGGCTGACCGAGGCGCAGGAACGCGAGATCGTCGACGATCCGAAACTGTTCACCGTCGCCGTCAGCGCGCTGAACCTGCTGACGTTCGACGACATGCTGGCGACCTACGCGCTGACCGCGGCGGAACTCATCGGCCTGCTGGCCCGGCTCGATCGCATGGGCGTGATCGAACTGCTGCCGAACAACCGTTTCAGGCTGCGCGTGGCGCGCACCTTCGCGTGGATTCCGAACGGCCCGATCATGACCGCGTTCAAGAACAACGCGCACGACTTCTTCGACTCGGATTTCAGCCGCGAAGATGAATGCATGATGCTGCTGAATGCACGCCTGTCGCGTGCGTCGAGCGCGGCGCTGGTCGATCGGCTGAAGCGCCTGGCACGCGAATTTTCGGACCAGCATGTCGATGACTCGCGCCTGCCTGCAGATCAGCGTCCGCCGCTCAGCCTGCTGCTGGCCTGCCGTCCGTGGCAGCCGCCGTTTCTGCGCAGCCTGGCACGCGGATCGCAGGCAGCCGCAATCGCTTCGCGGCTGATCAGGCAGCGCTGAGCATCGCGCGCCGGCGCGCTTCAGCGCCCGCAGGCCGCCAGCGGCAGCGCGACCGACTGCAGCAGCCGGCCGCTGCCGGCGTCCTCGACCAACGCCACGACGCTCAGTCGGTCGGTGGAAACGTCGGGCAGGACCCAGCGCCGGATCGCGCGGTCCGGAGCGAGCCACCCGCTCCACTCCGTGACCACGTGATCGTCGACCAGCGTCTCGCCGCGGTTCTCGCCGGCGCTGACGCGCGTGACGTTGCCGTCCTGCACCAGCGCGAGCACGACCTGCGGGTGCGCGACGCCGGGTGCAGCGACAGCGGCGCGTGCCTCGATGCCGCCGTTCCCGATCTGCGCGGTCAGGTGGATGCGGGCCGGCGCCGGCAGCGCGTTGATCGCAGTTACCGCAGCGTCAAACGCGCGCGCATCGGACCAGCGCGGCGTCTCGCGGCCCTGCACGAACACGCCCGGCGTGTAGACCGTGCGGCTGCCGTTCCGGTCGGCGAGCCGGCGCTGGCGTTCGTTGAATTCACGCCGCGCGAACGGATCCTTCCAGCCGATGTAGTCCCAGTAGCCGACGTGCAGCGCCAGCGGGAGGACCCGATCGGCCGGGCCGAGCTTCGACAGCCACCGGTCGGCCGGCGGACAGCTGGCACAGCCTTGCGACGTGTACAGCTCGACCAGGGCCACCGTGTGGGAAGGGCTGGTGACGGAGCAGGTGGCCGCAAGGGCGGTGGCGAGCAGGGCGGATGGGGACATAGGCAACCTCCGAGTGGACGTTCCACTTCGTCGGGCGAGTGCCAACACGTTTACACCGGTGTATCGTCCGCGCGTTCGTTTTCCTGGGCTGGCGATGTCGAACAAGACCTACGAACCGGTGCCGCCGCACCGGGTTGCATTCCTCGGGCTGGGCGTGATGGGTTTCCCAATGGCGGGCCATCTGGCGCGTGCCGGCCATCATGTCACCGTCTTCAATCGCACCTCGAAGAAGGCGGAACGCTGGGTCGAGGAATACGGCGGCCGCGCCGCCGCCACACCGCGCGAGGCAGCGTCCGGCGCTCAGATCGTGTTCGCCTGCGTCGGCAACGACGCCGACCTGAGAAGCGTGGTCCTCGGCGACCACGGCGCGTTCGCGGGCATGGATCGCGACGCGATCTTCGTCGACAACACGACCGCGTCGGCGCTGGTCGCGCGCGAACTGCACGCCGAGGCGGCCAAGCGCGGGCTGCATTTCATCGATGCACCCGTATCGGGCGGCCAGGCCGGTGCGGTGAACGGCGCGCTGACCGTGATGTGCGGAGGCGACGCGCCCGCATTCGCGCGCGTGCAGCCGGTTGCGATGGCATACGCGAAGGCGGTCACGCTGATTGGCGGCAGCGGCAGCGGCCAGATCGCGAAGATGGTCAACCAGCTCTGCATAGCCGGCCTGCTGCAGTCGCTGTCCGAAGGCATCAACTTCGGGCTGGCGGCCGGGCTGGACATGAAGCTGGTCCTGCAGGTGATCGGCAAGGGGGCGGCGCAGAGCTGGCAGATGGACAACCGCGGCACGACGATGATCGACGACAAGTTCGACTTCGGCTTTGCGGTCGACTGGATGCGCAAGGACCTGGGACTGTGCCTTGACGAAGCGCGCCGCAACGGCGCGCCGTTGCCGGTGGCGGCGCTGGTCGATCAGTTCTATGCCGACGTGCAGGACCTAGGCGGCGGACGCTGGGATACGTCATCGCTGATCCGCCGGCTGCGCCGTTCGCAGAGGTGAGTCGCGGATGGATGCGACGGCACTGCAGCAGGTACTCGGGGAACTGCGGCCGACGCTGATCCGCATCGCGCGCCTGCAATTGCGCAACGACGCCTGGGCCGAGGATGTCGTGTCGGAGACCCTGATCGCGGCGCTGGAGAGCGCGGCGTCGTTCGCCCAGAAGTCGCAGATCAAGACCTGGGTGGTCGGGATCCTGAAGCACAAGATCATCGACCAGTTCCGCCGCGCCAGCCGCGAGGTCTCCGCGGATGCGCAGATGGAGGCCGCGGAAGCCGACGACCTGGAGGATCTGTACGACACCGGCGGACACAAGGCGAATCCGCCGCTGGACTGGGGCGACCCGCACGCATCGCTCGAGCGCACCGAGTTCTTCGAGATCCTGCAGATGTGCGTCGACAAGCTGCCGGCCGGCCTGGGGCGGATCTTCATGATGCGCGAGTGGCTCGAATACGAGACCGACCAGATCTGTAAGGAAATGGCCATCACGTCGACCAATTGCTTCGTGATGCTGCATCGGGCGCGGATGCGGCTGCGGGAGTGCCTCGAAATGAACTGGTTTGCGATGGGGGGATCGCGGTGAGCGCGCCCGGGTGGCTCAGGATCAAGTGCCAGCACGCGCACGAGTTGCTCAGCGCCCAGATGGACCGGGCGCCGGTGGGAAGCTGGGACCGGTTCCGCCTGTGGCTCCACCTGCGCTTCTGCGACTTCTGCTCCCGCGTCGAAAAGCAGATGGCGTTCATGCGCGAGGCCATGCGGCGCATCGATCGCTGACACAGGATCCGCCGACTTCGAAGGCCGTCACCGAAAGGCGGCTGCCCGCCCGGTAAGTTTTGCGAACCATCTCCGACCAAACTGGTCTGGTCTGAAAGAGTGGAGCGTTCTCCGTGCACGCGACCTTGCCGCTGCTCAAGCCGACCGATTTCCCCGCGATCCGCCGCCGGGCCGTCGATACGCTGCAGGTCAATCTTGGCTACACCTGCAACCAGTCCTGCGTGCACTGCCATGTGAACGCGGGTCCGAACCGCAGCGAGCAGATGGACCGTGCCACGATCGACCTCGTGCTCGATGTGCTGGCGGCCAAGGACATCCGGACGATCGACCTGACCGGCGGCGCGCCGGAGCTGAATCCGCATTTCCGCGACCTCGTGCGGGAAGCGCGCTCATTGGGCAAGAACGGCGGCGTGCACGTGATCGATCGCTGCAACCTGACGATCCTGCTCGAACCAGGCCAGGAAGGACTGGCCGAATTCCTCGCACACAACGAGGTCGAGATCGTCGCGTCGCTGCCCTGCTACCTGGAGGACAACGTCGACCGGCAACGCGGTAAGGGCGTGTTCGACAAGAGCATCCAGGCGCTGCAGCGGCTCAACTCGCTCGGTTACGGGAACAAACTGCCGCTGTCTCTCGTTTACAACCCGCAGGGACCCTCGCTGCCGCCCAGCCAGGCCGGCCTGGAGGCGGATTACCGCCGCATGCTCGGCGAACGGTTCGGCATCGTGTTCACGCGCCTGTTCACGCTGGCCAACATGCCGATCGCACGCTTCGGCTCCACGCTGATCAGCAAGGGCGAATTTCGCAACTACATGGCACGGCTGCGACAGGCGCACCGTCCGGAGAACGTGGAGCACGTGATGTGCCGCAGTCTCGTCTCGGTCGACTGGCAGGGGTTCCTGTACGACTGCGACTTCAACCAGATGCTCGGCCTGCACCTGCACGAAGGCGGCCGCGGCCACGGACGCATCCACCTCGAGGACTGGCTCGAGATGGACCTGGCCGGCAACCCGATCGTGGTGGCGGATCACTGCTACGGATGCACGGCCGGGCAGGGATCGAGTTGCGGGGGAGCGCTTGGCTCGTGAACGTTGTCGGTTGCCTGTTGTCAGTTGCTCGTTCGGGGTGCCGATCACGTGAAGCCAAGCACTGATCACATCGCCCTTGATCTGGGCGGGCCGCGCGCTGCAGCGGGCCACGGACAACGAACAACG
>JBAIYN010000019.1:0-11245 GCA_037915775.1 Burkholderiales bacterium
AGACGAGGAGGTCGATATGGCAAATGTGGTCGTCAGACATGATCCGTTCGAGCTCACGTTTCCCGAGTACTTCCGGAACTTCTTCCGGCCGATGCGTTGGGAAGTCGAGCCCGGGCTGGACATCCGACTTGATGTGAAGGAAACCGACAAGGCGTACAAGGTGCGCGCCGAACTGCCGGGCGTGAAGAAGGAAGACATCGACATTTCGATCGATGGCAACCTAGTGACGATCCGCGGGGAAGTTAAACGCGAGAAAGAGGAGAAGGACGAGCGCACGGTGCGCAGCGAGCGTTACTACGGCGCCGTGTCGCGCTCGTTCTCGCTCGGCACGGACGTCGACGAGAAGGCCGCCGGCGCGAAATACAGCGAAGGCGTGCTCGAACTGACGCTGCCGAAGAAGGAGGGCACGCGTGCGAAGCACGTGAAGGTCGAGTGAGGCAGTAACCCAGGCTTCAGCGACCGGACACGGTCTGCGCCGCCCCGCCACTTGCTGCGGGGCGGTTGCGTTTTGGAGCCGGGATCGGGGCAGCGCTCAGCGCCGCGCCAGAAACGTGCGCACGTCTTTCAGCGCGCGTGCATTCAGCACGTCACTCTTCTCCAGCCAGCCGCGGCGGGCCTGGCCGACGCCGTGCACGAGGTTGTCGAACTCGTGCACGAAGTGCGCGTCGGAGTTGATCGATACCAGCGCACCTTCGTCCTTGGCCATCCTGCAATGAATGTCGGTCAGGTCGAGGCGCTCCGGGTGCGCATTCAGTTCGAGCGCGATGCCGCGCGCCTTGCACTTGCGCACGATCGCCAGCATGTCGACGTCGTAGGGATCGCGCTGGTCGATCAGGCGGCCGATTGGGTGCGCGAGGATGCGCACATGCGGATTGTCGAGCGCCGCGAGGATGCGCGCGGTCTGCTTCGCGCGCGGCAGGTTGAACTTCGAGTGCACGGCGGCGATCACCACGTCGAGCGGCGCGAGCGCGGCGTCGGGCAGGTCGAGTGAACCGTCGTCGAGGATGTCGACCTCGATACCGGTCAGCAGTTGAATTCCGTCGAGCTTCGCGTTCAGGCGCTCGATCTCGTGGCACTGCTTGGCCAGGCGCACCGGGTCGAGCCCGTGCGCGACGGTGAGGCGCCGGCTGTGCTCGCTGATCGCCACGTAGGTCAGACCGTGCGCGCGCGCGGCTTCCGCCATCGCTTCGATCGTCGCCGTGCCGTCGCTCCAGTTGGTGTGCACGTGCAGGTCGCCGTGCAGGTCGCCCAGTTCGATCAGCCGCGGCAGCGTCCGTTTTGCGGCGGCCTCGATCTCGCCGCGGTCCTCGCGCAACTCGGGCGCGATCCACGGTAGCGCAAGCGCCGCGTACACCTCTTCCTCGGTGGCGCCGGCCACCGCGCGATTGCCCTTGAACAGCCCGTATTCGTTGAGCTTGAAACCCTTGTCGATCGCCCGGTTGCGCATGCGGATGTTGTGCGCCTTGGAGCCCGTGAAGTACATCAGCGCGGCGCCGTAGCTCGCCGGCGGCACCACGCGCCGGTCGACCTGCAACCCGGACTTCAGCACCACGGACGCCTTGGTGTCGCCCGCCTGCAGCACTTCGCGCACGTCGGCGTAGGACGTGAAATGGCGGCAGACCGCCGCGCTGTCGGGCGCGGTGACCAGCAGGTCGAGATCGCCGACCGTGTCGCGCGCGCGGCGCAGACTGCCGGCGGCGACCGCCGCATCCACGTTTGACGCCTGCTTCAGGTACTGCAGGATCGCACCGGCGTACTGCGTGGCGATCGCCAGTTTGAAGCGCTTGACCTGCCCCATTTGCTGATTGATCGCGGCGACGATGCGTTCTTCGGTCTTTGCGCCAAAGCCGGGCAGTTCGCGGATGCGCCCGTCGCGCGCCGCGCGCAGCAGCTGCGGCAGCGTGTGTACGTGCAACTCGTCGTACAGCGCACGCACGCGTTTCGGTCCCAGCCCCGGCAACTGCAGCAGATCGGCCACGCCGGCCGGCACTTCCTTGCGCAGGCGGTCGAGTGCGGCCAGATGCCCGGTGCTGGCGAATTCCTGGATCTTCGCGGCCAGGTCCGTGCCGATGCCCGGCAGCTTGGGCAGCGGCTTGCCGGCGGCGACCAGCGCGGCCAGGTCGAGCTTCAGTTCGCCGACGATTCGCGCGGCGTTGCGATAGGCGCGCACACGAAACGGGTTGGCGTCCTGCAGTTCGAGCAGATCGGCCACCTGCTCGAACGCGGCGGCGATGTCCGCGTTGGCGATCGGCATCGCATGCGGCGACTATTTGCGCAGCGCCGTTTCCTTGGTCTGCTCGGCCTTGATCACACGCACCACCGAGTCGAGCTGCTCGGCCAGGGCTTCGAGCAGGTTGTCGACCGCAATGATGCCGGCGAGCACGCCGTCCTGGTTGACCACTGGCAGGCGTCGCACGCCGCGCTCGCGCATGCGCGCCAGTGCATCGAGGATGTCGTCGCTGTCGTTCACGGTCGCCAGCGGCGTCGCCATCACGTCGCCTGCGGTGAGCGTCTTCGGATCGAGGTTGACCGCGACGGACTCGATCACGATGTCGCGATCGGTGACGATGCCGATCGGGTTGTCGCGCCGGCCCTTGTCGTCGACGACGATCAGGCTGCCCACGTGCTGGTTGCGCATGATCTGCGCGCACTCGGCGAGCGTGGTCTGCGGTTGCACGGTCACGACCTGCATGGTCGCCAGGTCGCGCACGGTGACGGTCTTCACTCTCATGTGTCCTCCTATCCAATCAGGCGCGCCAGCGTGAACGCGACGCCCGCGGCAATGCCGCCGATCGCCAGCGTCTGCAGCGCGGACTTCCATTTTGGAGCGCCGGTGAAGTGGCCCTTGATGTAGCCGAACACCGCCAGCGCGGCCAGTGTGATTGCAATCGACCAGGGCAGCGCACGCGCAACGGTTTCGAAGGCCAGATAAGGTGCCAATGGAATGAAGCCGCCGACCACGTAGGCCACCGCGATCGTCGCCGCCGACCACTTGGCGCGCTGCGGGTGCGGTTCCTCGAGGCCGAGTTCGAAGCGCATCATGAAGTCGCGCCACGCGATCGGGTTCGACTTCAGCCCGTCGATCAGCGGCGCGTAATGGGCGGCCGTCAGCCCGTATTTCTCGAAGATTTCCGCGATCTCGCGCGCTTCCGCATCGGGCTTGTCGACGATCTCGCGCTCCTCGCGCGCGAGTTCCGACGCGTAGTGCTCGCGCTCGCTGCGCGCCGCCAGGTAACCCCCCAGCCCCATCGCGATTGAGCCCGCCGCGACCTCGGCCACGCCGGCCGTGATCACCAAGTCGACGCCGGCGGCTGCGCCGCTGATGCCGGCGGCGAGCGCGAACGGAACGGTCAGGCCGTCGGCCATGCCGATCACGATGTCGCGCACCGTGTCGCTGGCCTGGAAATGCGACTCGTGATGCAGATAACTATCCATTCGTGTTTCCCCGTTCCATGCTGCGCTGACGCCCACAGGCGGCCCTGACCTGCATCAACCGTGCTTCCCACCATGCGTTAGCCTACCTGCGTGGATCAAGGTTTCCCGCGTTCCGGTCTGCGCATGATGGCTGCGTTGTCGTCGACGCTGGCCGTGGGTGGTTGCTATGTCGCGATCGGGGTCGACGGCTTGGTCGTCGGCACGGTGCTGGACATCCGGCAGCAGCCGCAGGCGCAGACCGTGCTGGTGGGACAGAGCGCGAGTTTCGCCGTCGGCGTGGTCGGAGCGAGCCCGATCTCCTATCAATGGCGGCGCAACGGCGTCGACATCGCGGGCGCTGTCAATTTCACTTACGTGACACCGCCGGCCACCCTGGCCGACGACGGAACGTTGTTCACCGTGCGTGTCTGCAACAACTTCGTCTGCGTGAACAGTTCGCCCGCATTGCTGACCGTGCTGCCGCGCTGACCGCGGCAAGGGTATCGTGGCGGTCAGGGAGAACAATTACAAACACGCCGGGAGCCATCGTGCGCACGACAACAACCGCGGTTTCTCTCTGCTTCTCCGTGCCGTTCCTCGCTGCGGGCGCTGCGCTGGCGCAGACGAAGTCGGCGCAGGTCGTCAAGCCGCCGATCGCACAGGCCTGGATCGACGTGGCGACGTTCTCGGGATTCGGCATGCCGGCCGGCGGCAATCCGATGGCGGCAATCAGCGGCATGTTCGGCGGCGGTCAGGCGGGCGGCAACGAATTCGGCCGCACGCAGTCCGGCTCCGCGGGCCGCTGGGTCGACGTGACGCTGTCGACGCGCAACAACCCGAATCTCGCCGAGGCGATGCAGGCGGTACCGGCCGGAACGAAGCTCGCGCCGCGCCTGCAACTGGTGGCGCCCGAGCGCGCGCCCACGCCGCCGGCGCGCGACGAAGAGGTGGTCGAGCGTGATTTCGAACGTCCGAAGGGCAAGGTCTACCTGTACTGGGGCTGCGGCGAATCCGTGCGCGCCGGACAGCCGCGCGTGATCGACGTCGCGACCGCCACGCCGCAGGAGCTCGCCAGCGTGTTCCAATCGCGGCGTGCGACGCAGCGCGGTGCGCACAGCGCCGCCGGTCGCCCGCTGTGGCCGAGCAGGACGGACAAGCGCATGGTGCCGGAGGACGCGTCGCTGGTGGGCGAACACGCGTTCAGCGGACAGGGCGTGCCCGACGGATTCAAGTTCAGCATCGGAGCCGCGCAGGACATCATGCCGGCGATCGAACTCGCGCAAAGCGAAGGCGCGACCGCGACGCTGCTCGAGTGGAAGCCGGTGCCGCAGGCGCGCGCCTACTTCATCGCCGCGATGGGCTCGCGCGGCAGCGGCAGCTCGCCCGAGCTGGTGTTCTGGTCGTCCAGCGAATTGCCCGATACCGGTCAGGGGCTGCTCGACTACCAGACAAATGCCGCGGTCGATCGCTGGCTGAACGAGAAGGTGCTGCTGGCGCCTTCGACGACGAAATGCGCGATCCCGAAGGGCATCCTCGGCGATGCGGGCATGCTGCGGATGATCGCGTATGGCTCCGAGATGAACGTGGTGCATCCGCCGCGGCCGAGCGATCCGCAGGTCGCGTGGGAGCCGCAGTGGGCGGCCAAGGTGCGCGTGAAGTCGGTGCACCAGGGCATGGTCGGCATGGACATGCCCAACATGCCCCGCGCACGCGCCGGTCAGCCCTCGGCCACTCAGGGCGACGGCGGCCAGGCGGAGGCCGAAGCGGCGAAGAAGCAGGAAGAGCCGAAGAAGCTCAGCCCGCTCGATATCCTGCGGGGTGTTCTCGGCAAGTGAGGCAGACAAGGGAGGAATCGAGGATGCGCGCCAACAACGAGCGCTTCGCGCGCATGCTGCATCTGGCGAGCAAGGTCACGCCGGTCAACCAGGCCTTCAGCCCGGCGATCGTCAACACGACCGTGTATGCGCTGCCCGGCGATCCGAGCGGCGCATACCAGTATGCACGCTGGGGCAACCCGACCTGGACCGCGCTCGAGGATGCGCTCGTCGCGCTCGAGGATGCGGCGACGATCACGTTTCCATCGGGCATGGCGGCGATCGCGGCGATCTTCGCCAGCGTGCTGAAGCCGGGTGACCGCGTGCTGCTGCCGAGCGACGGTTACTACACGACGCGAATCTGCGCCGACAAGTACCTCGCACCGATCGGCGTGCAGGTCGATACCTGCCCGACTGCGAAGCTCGGCGGCCACCCGCTGACGGACTACCGGTTGGTGCTGGTCGAGACGCCGTCGAATCCGGCGCTCGATCTCGCGGACATCCGCGCGACGGCGGAGCGCGCGCATGCGGTGGGCGCGATCGTCGTCGTCGACAACACCACGATGACGCCGCTTGGCCAGCGTCCGCTCGACCTCGGTGCGGACATCGTCGTCAGCGCCGACACCAAGGCGTTGAACGGACATTCGGACGTGCTGTTCGGCCACGTGTCGTCGCGCGACGAGAATCTCATCGTCGGTGTGCGCGACTGGCGCCGCATCGTGGGCGCGATCCCCGGTCCGTTCGAGGCGTGGCTGGTGCTTCGCGGACTCGAAACGCTCGAGGTGCGCTTCGCGCGTATGTGCGAGAACGCGCACACCCTGGCGCAGCGATTTGCGGACCACCGCAAGGTCGTCGCGGTCAGCTACCCGGGCCTGCCTTCGCATCCGGCGCACGCGCTTGCGAAGGCGCAGATGGCGAGCTTCGGCGCGCTGATCGGCGTCACGCTGGCGGACAAGGACGCTGCCGAGCGTTTCATCGATGCGTGCAAATTCATTCGCCCCGCCACCAGCTTCGGCGGCGTGCACACCAGCGCGGAACGCCGCGCGCGCTGGGGCGACCAGGTCGCGCCCGGATTCATCCGGCTGTCGGTCGGCTGCGAGCCGACCGAGGTGCTGTGGGCGGAGATCGAGCGCGCGCTGGGCGAAGTCTGAAGGGCGGCCTTTCGTTCGCGGTAACGCGGCAGTAACGCCCCCGATCGCACATTCCCGCCACGCCGAGCCCGTGGGGGATCGGCGGTCAACCAAGCGGGGGTGGCAATGAACTCGATGCAGGCAACGCGCGCCGCGCAGGTCGGCGCAATCCTAAGGCATTCCGCAATGACGGCCGCACTGTTGCTGGCGCTCGCCGGCTGCGGCGGAACGATGCCGACGATGGGCGGCTCCAAGGGCACCGTGACCGGCGCCGCCGGCGGTTCGTCAGCCGAAGGGCAGAACACGCAGCTGACGCGCTGCGACGAAACGCTCGGAACGCTCGCGGTCGAGGAAGATCAGGCGGCGCCGTGGTACGTCCAATTGCGCCGCTACAACCTTCCATCGACCGTGCCGGTGCTGCGGCTGATGATCCAGCAGTCGAACTGCTTCGTGATCGTCGAGCGCAGCCGCGCCGGGATGGCGATGATGACGCAGGAGCGCGCGTTGCAGCAGTCGGGCGAGATGCGCGGCGGCAGCAACTTCGACAAGGGCCAGATGGTGGCGGCCGATTACTCGATGCGGCCGAGCATCCAGTTCGCGCAGAAGGGCACCGGCGGCGTGGGCGGCGCGCTCGGTGGACTTGGCTTCCTCGGCGCTGCAGTGGGCGCGGTGGCGGGCGGGCTGAAGTCGAACGAGGCCGCCACCACGCTGCTGCTGATCGACAACCGATCCGGCGTGCAGATCTCCGCCGCCGAAGGCAGCGCCAAGAACTACGACTTCAACGTCGCTGGGGGACTCTTCGGCGGCGGACTCGGTGCGGGGGGCGGCGCGTATACGAACACGCCGGAGGGCAAGATCATCACCGCAGCTTTCGCGGATTCGTACAACCAGATGGTTTCGGCGCTGAAGAACTACAAGGCGCAGACCGTGCGTGGCGGGCTCGGCGCCGGCGGTCGCCTCGGCGTCGATGGCGGCACGACGCCGGCATCGAAGGAACTCAACCAGCCGGCGAAGAAGTAGCCGCAGGAATCGCGTGTCTGCCGCGGCGCCGCCGGTCCCCCGCAAGCTGCGAACCGGCGACGCCGCGGACAGGCCGCGCGTTCAAGCGAAAGGCCGCTGCGCGACCACGCCCGATGCCTTGATGCTGACTGATTGCGTGGATGCGTCATTGCCGAGACGCTTGCCGAGCGCGGCGCGTGCCGTCAACCGATGACGCGCCGGCGTCCCTGTCTCTGCGTATGATCCGGCTCACCCTCGCGTCGAGTCTCGCGCCCGCGTGCGCGTGCGGCGGCCGCGGCGGGTTGTTGCGGAGAGGCCGATGACCCGAGCGGCATCAATCCGATCCGAGAACAAGTCGCAGGCCGCGCCATCGGTCGCTGCGCGAGTGCGCTTGCAGCTGCTGAACGCGCCGCGCCTGCTGCTAGCGACGGGTCAGGTTTACGCGCTCGAGCGCAAGGACGCCGCTCTGTTGGCTCTGCTGGTGATCGAAGGACCCGCGCCGCGCACGCGGGCCGCGACGCTGCTGTGGCCGGACATCGACGACGATCGCGCCCGCAACAATCTGCGCCAGCGGCTGTTCCGCCTGCGCAAGGCCGCGGCCTGCGACGTCGTGCGTGCCGGCTCGGTGCTGTCGCTGGCTGAATCGGTTGCGCACGACCTCGGTTCACTCGCAACGCGGCTGGCGGCGGATCCCGATGCGGCGACCGGCGAACTGCTGGGCGAACTCGATTACGGCGACTGCGCCGAACTGCTCGACTGGGTCGAAGCGGCGCGCGAGAAGTGGCGGCAGGCGCGCCGCGCTGCGCTCGCCGAGGTCGCTTCGCGACTGGAGGCCGAGGGTCATGTCGCGCAGGCGCTGCGGTACGCGCAGAGGCTGGTCGGCGACGATCCTTCGCTCGAACACGCGCATCGCCGCGTGATGCGATTGCATTACCTGCGCGGCGATCGCGCCGCGGCCCTCGCGGCGTACGAACGCTGCTGCGAAGCGCTGCGCCAGCACGTCGGCGCAGTTCCGGGCAGGGAAACGCTCGAGCTGGCGCGGTTGATCGAGCAAAGCGGAACGCTGGCGACGAACGCGGCGATGTCCGTGCCGAAGCCGGTCGCGGTGCTGCGGCCACCGCGGCTGGTCGGCCGCGAGATCGAATGGGCGCAGCTCGAGCACGCGTGGGACGCGCGACGCATCTTGATCGCCAGCGGCGAGCCGGGCATCGGCAAGACACGGCTGTTGACCGACTTTGCTTGCACTCGACGCGGCGCAATCACCGTCGGTGCGAGGCCGGGCGATGCGCGCGTGCCGTACGCGCTGCTCGCGCGTTGGCTGCGCGCAGGCGTCTCGCAGTTTTCGCTGCCTGCCGAGGCGTGGGCCGTCGGCGAGCTGGCACGGATCGCGCCGGAGCTAGGAGCGGTTGCCGATGGCAAGGGGGACCCGCTGCGGCTGCGCCAGGCCATGCTGAGCGCGCTCGCCGCCTGGACGTCCGCTGGCCTGGCGGCGGTTGCGATCGACGACCTGCAGTTCGCCGACGAGGCCACGCTCGAAATGCTGCCGGCGCTTGCCGGCGAGACGCGCATGGCGCTGCGCTGGATGTTTGCCGTGCGCGGCAACGAGATGCCGGCAAGCCTTGGTACCTGGCTCGACGCGTGCGACGCCGAAGTGCTGGAGCGCGTCGAACTGCCGCCGTTGACGCTGGCGGCGACGGAAGCCCTGCTGCAGTCGCTGGCTCTGCCGCAACTCGATGCGGCGGCCTGGGCTGCGCCGCTGTACCGGCACACCGGGGGCAACCCGATGTTCATGCTGGAGACGCTGCTTGCGATTGCCGCCGGCGCGCCACCCGCGAGTACGGCGAACCGGTTGCCGGTGCCGACCAATATCGGGGCGCTGATCGAGAAGCGTCTGGCGCAGCTATCGCCGGCGGCGCTGAAGCTGGCACGTGTCGCCGCACTGGCCGGACCGGACTTCAGCGCCGATCTCGCGGCGCAGGTGCTCGGCGTGCACGCGCTCGACCTGACGGAGCCTTGGCGCGAGCTCGAGACCGCCCAGGTGATACGCGACAACGCGTTCGCGCACGACCTGATCTTCGAGGCCACGCTGCGTTCGGTGCCGCGGCAGATCGCACAGCTGATGAACCGCGCGATCGCCGGATTCCTCGAAACGCGGGGCGCACCGTCGGCGCGCGTTGCACAGCATTGGTCCGATGCGCAGGAGTGGCAGCGCGCCGGAGCCGCTTTCGCGGCCGCAGCGCTCGACGCGCGGCGCCTGTCGCAGCGCGCGGACGAAGTCGAACTGTGGCAGCGCGCCTGCGAGTGCTACGAGCGCGGCGGTGAGCACGATCCCGCATTCGACGCGCGGCGCGAAAGCATCGAATCGCTGATCCTGATACACGGGGTCGAGCGCGCGACCCAGGTGGTCTCCGCACTCCTGCAGGAGGCCCGGACCGAACCGCAGCGCGCCGCGGCGCTGACCGCGCACGCGCATTTGCGACTGATGGCGGCCGATCACGTGGCCGGAGTGACCGCGGCTCGCGAGGCCTATGAGCTGGCGCGCGGCCTGGATTCTCCGTGGCCGCAGTTCGAAGCGGCGCGCCTGCTGGCGATCGGGTTGTCGCAGCAGGAACGCGCGGCGGAGGCGCTGCCGTTGATCGAGCCGTTTCGCGAACTGGTCGAGCGCGAAGGCACGCCCGAGCAGCGCGGCAAGTTCTGGGCCGACTATGCGTACGCGCTGAACTCGGCGCGCCGGCTGCGCCAGACGGCGGATGCCCTGACGCGTGCGATCGCCAACGCGCGCGCGCTCGGCGACCTCGGCGAACTGGCCACGCTGACCTCGAACCTCGCGCTGGTGCAGGGCAATCTCGGCCGCGTCGAAGCTGCGCTCGAGCAGGCGCTGCGGGCGCGCGCCCTGCGCGGGCAGCTCGGCGAGGCCGGTGGTCCGCCGATCGGCGCGATCGACATGTACGTCGGCATGTACAGCGCCATGCTGGGACGCTACCGCGATGCGCTGGCGAGCTTCGACGCGGCGCTGGAGGTGTTCGCGCATGACCGGCAACCACTGTGGCTTGCGGTGGCCAGCAATCACAAGGCGGGCGTATTGCTGGATCTCGGGCAGGCCGCGCGCGCGCAGAAAGCGCTGGAGTACGCGGCGCCTTCGATCGATTCGGTGCGCGCGCGGCGCACGACGCTTCTGGCACGAATCGAGAGGTTCCTCGGCCGATCGGGTGAACGTCAGATCCGCGATGCACTGGTCGAACTCGGCGAACACGGCGATCGCTACGTCCGCATGCTGACCCAGATCGACGAGGCTGCCGGGCTGAGCGCGCCGCAGGCGGTGGCACTGTGTGGCGAGGTGCGGCGCGAGGCCGAACATCTCGAATATGCCGGCGTCGCGGTCAAGGCGCGCCTGTGGGGTGCGCGGCACCTGCTGCGCAGCGGCGATGCCGCGGCCAGCGCGGCCGACCTGCATCAGCTGCTGCCGCATCTGGATACCGTGCGACCGGCCGACATGTATTTCCCCGAGGCGTGGTGGATCGCATTCGAGGTGTTCGAAGCGAACCACGAAGCCGCTGCGGCGACAGCGGCGCTGAAGCGCGGCTACGACTGGATTCACGACGTTGCGCTGCCCAACGTGCCGGACGAGTTCCGCGACGGCTTTCTCGATCGCAACCCGATCAGTCGTGCGATCCGTACCACCGCGACCCGGCGGCTGCGCGCGTAGCTCGCCGCGACGGCAATAACGCTGCGGTAACGGTGCATCAGCTAGCTTGTCGCGCATCGCGGGCGGACAAGCGGCCCGCAGAACCGGAGGAGACAGATGGCGAAGAAATACTGTGCGGCGGTTTGCCGTTTCGCCGGCGGGATCCTGGCGACGCTGCTCGTCGCATGCGGCAGCAGTCCCTC
>JBAIYN010000178.1:0-4413 GCA_037915775.1 Burkholderiales bacterium
GCGCGCTGCGAGTGCGCGTACCGGCGGAGGTCGTCGAGTTCGAGGACCGTGCCTGCGGCCGATTCGGCCAGCAACTCGAGCACGAAGTAGGCGATTTCGTGGTGCGCCGCGCCGACGGGCTGTGGGCCTATCAGCTCGCCGTGGTGGTCGACGACGGCGCGCAGGGCATCACCGATGTCGTACGCGGCGCCGACCTGCTCGACAACGCGCCGCGTCAGATCTTCCTGCAGCGCGCGCTTGGCCTGCCGACACCGCGCTACCTGCACGTGCCGATCGTGACCAATGTCGCGGGCGAAAAGCTGTCGAAGCAGACCGGCGCGCAACCGCTCGACCGATCCGATGCGCTGGGCGAACTGGAGCGCGCCTGGCAGCATCTGGGTTTCCCGCCCCTGGGCGCCGACTCGAAGGAAGACTTTCTGCGGCGCGCGATCGAACTATGGCGCGCACGGTGGGTGACTAGAATCCCGTCCGCATCCAGACGCTGAAACCATGGCCGACGAATCCGACGTTCCCACGCTGCGAAGAATCCTGCACGACAGCCGCCGCATCGCAGTCGTCGGCATCAGCGCCGAATGGCACCGGCCGAGCTTCTTCGTCGGCAAGTATCTGCTGGAGCACGGCTACACGATGATCCCGGTGAATCCGAAGTACACCGAAGTGCTCGGTCAGCGCTGCTATCCGGATCTCAGGTCGGCGGCGCGACAGGCCGGGCCGATCGACCTGGTCGATTGCTTTCGCAAGTCCGAAGACATCGGCCCGCTGGCGGACGACGCGATCACGATCGGCGCGAAGTGCCTTTGGATGCAGCTCGGAGTCATCAACCAGTCTGCCGCCGAGAAGGCGCGCTCCGCCGGCCTGGACGTGGTGATGGACCGCTGCGTGAAGATCGAGCATGGCCGCCTCTTCGGCGGGCTGAACTGGGCGGGCGTGAATACGCGCGTGATCTCGGCAAAGCGGCCGAGGCAACTGCCCTATTAGTTGCCCGTTGCCGGTCATCCGTTGTCCGTTGATCCGGGACGGCGCGACAACCGCATGAAGAACGAGCAACGGACAACGAAGAACGGACAACCATGGACAGAACCTTCGGCATCGAAACCCTCTGCCTGCACGCGGGCCAGTTGCCCGATCCCGTCACCGGCGCCCGGGCACAGCCGATCTACCAGACGACGTCGTACGTGTTCGATTCGGCCGACCACGCCGCGAGCCTGTTCAACCTGCAGACGTTCGGCAATGTCTACTCCCGCATCAGCAATCCGACCGTCGCGGTGTTCGAGGAGCGGGTCGCGGCGCTGGAAAACGGCCGCGCCGCGCTGGCGACCGCGAGCGGCATGGCGGCGCAGCTGACGGCGATCCTTGCGATCGTGCAGCCCGGCGAGCACATCGTCGCTTCCTCGCTGCTGTACGGCGGCACGTATTCGCAGTTCGCCGTCACCCTTCCCAAGATGGGAATCGAAACGACGTTCGTCGATCCAGACGAGCCGGAGAACTTCCGCCGCGCGCTGAAGCCGAACACGCGGCTCGTCTACGGCGAGACGCTCGGCAACCCGAAGATCAACGTGCTCGACATCGAGCGGGTCGCCGATATCGCGCACGCGGCGCAGATCCCGCTGATGGTCGACAACACGATGCCGTCGCCATACCTGTGCCGTCCGCTGGACTGGGGCGCGGACATCGTCGTGCACTCAGCCACAAAGTACATGGGCGGCCACGGCACCACGATCGGCGGCGCGCTGGTCGAGCGCGGCAAGTTCGACTGGGGCAACGGCAAGTTCCCCGACATGGTGCTGCCGTCGAAGGGTTACCACGGCGTGAAGTTCTGGGAGACTTTCGGCGACTTTGCCTACACGATGAAGGCGCGTTTCGAGGTGCTGCGCGTGCACGGCTCGTCGCTCGCTCCGCTGTCGGCGTGGCTGCTGCTGCAGGGGCTGGAGACGCTGCACGTGCGGATGGAGCGGCATGTGCAGAACGCGCGCCGCGTGGCCGAATTTCTCGAGGCACATCCGCGCGTCCAGTGGGTCAACTGGCCCGGACTGAAGTCGAGCCCGTACTATGGGCTGGCCAGGAAATACCTGCGCGCAATCGACGGCGAGCCGGGCGCGTCGAGCGTGATGACCTTCGGCATCAAGGGCGGCGCGGCGGCCGGGGAGAAGTTCATCGACAGCCTGCAGTTCCTGTCGCACCTGGCAAACATCGGCGATGCGAAGTCGCTGGTGATTCACCCTGCATCGACCACCCATCGGCAGCTCTCCGAAGAAGAACAGCGTGCAGCCGGCGTGCTTCCCGAAATGGTGCGGCTGTCGATCGGCATCGAGTCGATCGACGACATCCTTTGGGACCTGGAGCAGGCGCTCGCGAAGAGCGCCTGAGGGAAATCAGCGCTTGCCGCCGCCGAGCAGCGCGGCGACGCGCGCGGCCTTCTTGCCGCGCTCACGCGGGGCCGTGGCTTCGTCCTCGATCGATTTTGCCTCGTCGTCGGGCGCCGGTTCGTAGGGCTTGGTGAAGAATTCGTCGACCGGTTGCGGCGCGGGCGCATGGCTGCGCGCGGCCGTCCGAGCGCCCCGCTCACGCCGCGGTGCGCGCTCGCGTCGCTCGCCGCGCGCATGCTCCACCGCGAGCGATTCCACGTCGAACTTCTGCTTGGTCAGCTTTTCGATCCCCTGCATACCGCGCTCGTCGGCGCCGGTCATCAGCATGATCGCCAGGCCGGAGGCGCCGGCGCGACCGGTGCGGCCGATGCGGTGCACGTAATCCTCGGGATTGAACGGCACGTCGTAGTTGATGACCGCCGGCAGTTCGACAATGTCCAGCCCGCGTGCCGCCACGTCGGTCGCCACCAGTACCTCGATTTCACCTTTCTTGAAGGCATCGAGGGCTTTCATGCGTTCTTCCTGCGACTTGTCGCCGTGGATCGCATCCGCGTTCACGCCCGCCTTCTGCAGCTGGCGTGCAAGCCGCCGGCATTCGATCTTGGCGTTGACGAACACCAGTACCTGCGTCATGCGGCCGCCGTCGGCACCGCGCGTGGCGAGCAGCGTCAGCAGCGCGTCGGTCTTCTCCGACTCGTGCACCCGCACGACCTCCTGCTTGATCAGTTCCGCGGTGGCGTTGCGGCGCGCGACCTCGATCAGCAGCGGGTCGCGCAGGAAATTGGCGGCGAGCTTCTTGATCTCCTCCGAGAACGTCGCCGAGAACATCAGGCTCTGTCGCTCTCTGGGCAGAAGGTTCAGGATGCGCGAGATGTCCGGCAGGAAGCCCATGTCGAGCATCCGGTCCGCCTCGTCGAGAACGACGATCTGCACCTGCGACAGCGACGTGTTCTTCTGCTGCAGGTGGTCGAGCAGCCGCCCAGGCGTAGCCACGACGATCTCCACGCCCGACCGCAGCGCCTGCGTCTGCGGATCCATGTCGACGCCGCCGTAGACCGTCGCGCAGCGCAGCGCCGTCTTGCTGATGTACTTCTTGAAGTTGTCGGCGACCTGCTCCGCCAGTTCGCGCGTGGGCGCCAGTACCAATGCGCGCACCGGATGCCGCGCGGGCGACATGCTGGTGTTCGCCTGCGGCAGCAGGCGCTGGATGATCGGCAATGCGAACCCGGCCGTCTTTCCGGTGCCGGTCTGCGCCGCCCCCATCACGTCCCGCCCCTTGAGCACGACCGGGATCGCCTTGCTCTGGATCGGCGTCGGTGAGGTATATCCCATCTCCTTGACCGCTGCAACGATCAGCGGATCAAGGCCGAAATGGTCGAAGTCGTGGTACTCGGACAAGGTGATGTGCTGGTGGGCCGTGTTGGATTCGAACCAACGACCAAAGGATTATGAGTCCTCTGCTCTAACCGACTGAGCTAACGGCCCCTCCGGTAGGCAGCGTATTCGATCGCGTGGGCCCACGTCGACCTACTCGAGGAAGCTCTTCAGCTTGTCGGAGCGGCTCGGGTGCCGCAGCTTGCGCAGCGCCTTCGCCTCGATCTGGCGGATGCGCTCGCGCGTGACGTCGAACTGCTTGCCGACCTCCTCCAGCGTGTGGTCGGTCGACATCTCGATGCCGAAGCGCATGCGCAGCACCTTCGCCTCGCGCGGCGTCAGCGAGTCGAGCACCTCCTTGGTCACGCCGGCCAGGCTCGAATTCTGGGCGGCGTCCACCGGAGCAACCGTCGACGTGTCCTCGATGAAATCGCCCAGATGCGAGTCGTCGTCGTCGCCGATCGGCGTTTCCATGCTGATCGGTTCCTTGGCGATCTTCAGGATCTTGCGGATCTTGTCTTCCGGCATCTCCATCTTGACCGCAAGCGTGGCCGGATCGGGCTCCTGCCCCGTCTCCTGCAGGATCTGGCGGCTGATCCGGTTCATCTTGTTGATCGTCTCGATCATGTGCACCGGGATGCGGATCGTGCGCGCCTGGTCGGCGATCGAGCGC
>JBAIYN010000261.1:0-6154 GCA_037915775.1 Burkholderiales bacterium
CCGATGTCCGCCGCGAAACGGCCGACTCGATCAGCCTGTGCTTCGACGTGCCGCCGGAACTCGCTGCCGAGTACCGCTTCGAGCCGGGCCAGCACCTGAACCTGCGCGCGCGGCTGGATGGCGAGGAACTGCGCCGTTCGTACTCGATCTGCAGCGGGCTGGACGACGGCGAGCTGCGCGTGGCGATCAAGAAGGTCGCCGGCGGCCGCTTCTCGGCCTGGGCCAACGACACGCTGAAGGCGGGCGACGCGATCGACGTGATGACGCCCGAGGGGCGCTTCCACTCGCCGCGCGACGCATCCCGCGCCCGGCACTACGTCGGCTTTGCGGCCGGCAGCGGCATCACGCCGATCCTTTCGCTGGTGAAGACGATCCTGGCACGCGAGCCGCGTTCCCGCTTCACGCTGATCTACGGCAACCGCCGGCAGTCGTCGGTGATGTTCCACGAGGCGCTGGAGGACCTGAAGGACCGGTACCTGACCCGCTTCGCGCTATACAACGTGTTCTCGCGCGAGGAGCAGGAGGTGAGCCTGTTCAACGGCCGCATCGACGCGGCCAAGACGCGCGCGTTCATCGATGCGCTGGTGCCCGCCGACACGATCGATGCGGCATTCATCTGCGGCCCGGCATCGATGATCGACGAGGTCGAATCCGCGCTGCTCGCTGCCGGAGTCCCGCCCAAGCGCGTGCACGTGGAGCGCTTCGGCACGCCGGCCACGGACTCCGCGCCGGCGCCGGTCGCCGACGCCGCCGAGGCGCGCGTGACGCTGGTCGTCGACGGCCTGAAGCGCGAGGTCGAGTTCCATCGCGCGCATGGCTCGATCCTCGATGCCGGCGTGGCTGCCGGACTGGACCTGCCGTTCTCGTGCAAGGGCGGCATGTGCTGCACCTGCCGTGCCAAGCTGCTCGAAGGGGAGGTGAAGATGCGCAAGAACTTCGCGCTCGAACCCGCCGACGTCGAGGCCGGCTTCGTGCTGACCTGCCAGTCGTACCCGCTGACCGAGCGGGTCGTGCTGTCGTACGACGAACGATGAATCGGGTGTCGCCGGTTCGTTCGATGCCCTTATCTGCGCGCGCGCCGGCCGAGCCAGCCCGGGTGCTCGTGCATCGCGCAGCGATGCGTACCTCCGCGCCGGGGGCGTAGATGGCACGCTCGCGCGCCGCCACCTTCGACACGCAGCGCGACGCGATGCTCGCTGCTGCGGCGCAGCTGTTCGCCGGACGCGGCTACCCGTCCGCCTCGGTAGCCGACCTGGCACGCACCCTCGGGGTCTCGAAGGCGCTGCTGTACCACTACTACCGCGACAAGGAACAACTTCTGTTCGACATTGTCGATCGTTACCTGGACGGCCTGCTCGCGCTGGTGGCCGACGTGCGGGCGCAGGGGCTGGCGGCCGACGAGCACCTGCGAACGCTGATCCTGCGGCTGATGCGCGCCTACGAGCACTCGGCCGCGCATCACCGGGTGCTGGTGCAGGACGTCAAGTACCTGAACGGCCCCCACCGCAGCCGGGTGCGCGCCAAGCAGCGGCGGGTGGTCGAAGCATTCGCGCAGGCGGTCGCGGCGGTGGCGCCGGGGCTGGACCAGGGAGAACTGCTGAAGCCCGTGACCATGGTGCTGTTCGGCATGATGAACTGGACGTTCACCTGGCTGCGGGAAAACGGCGCACTGTCCTACGCCGACCTGGCGCCGGTGGTAGCCGGCATCTTTCTCGATGGAGTGAGGCAGATCAAGGTCTTGCGACCGACGAGGACAAAGAATGGCGCGCATTCGGCCGGCCGCCGGGCCCGGCCAAACGGCGAACGCAGCGGCAGCCGCGCTCGTCTTGTTGAGTCGAGGGGAATTTGATCTGATTCGAACCGTGGAGTAAGGGTGACGTCGGCGCCCGCCGCAAAAGCCGATTCATCGAGCTTGACCATCCAGCAAGAGGAGACACATGAAACTGAAGCTGAAACTGTTTGCCGCGGCCGCTGTCTCGGCACTGGTCGGCGTCACCGCGATGGCGCAGGACATCAAGGTCGGCGTGACGCTGTCGGCGACGGGTCCCGCCGCGTCGCTCGGCATCCCCGAGCGCAACACCGTTGCGCTGCTGCCGAAGACGATGGGCGGCCGGAAAGTCGATTGGATCGTGCTCGACGACGCGTCCGACACGACGACCGCGGTGAAGAACATGCGCAAGCTGATCTCGGAGGACAAGGTCGACGTGATCGTCGGGTCGACGATCACGCCGAACTCGCTGGCGATGGTCGATATCGCAGCCGAGACCGAAACCCCGATGATCTCGATGGCCGCATCGTCGCGGATCGTCGAGCCGGTCGACGCCAAGCGCCGCTGGGTGTTCAAGACGCCGCAGAACGACGGTCAGATGGCGGCGGTGATCGTCAGCCACATGCTGGCCAACAAGCTCAGGAACGTCGCGTTCATCGGCTTCTCTGACGCCTACGGCGAGGGCTGGTGGAGCACCTTTTCGACGATCGCCGAAGGCCGTGGCCTGAAGATCGTCGCCAACGAGCGCTACCAGCGCACCGATACGTCGGTCACCGGACAGATCCTGAAGATCATGACGACGCGACCCGACGCGGTGCTGATCGCCGCCAGCGGCACGCCGGCGGCGCTGCCGGAGAAGACGCTGAAGGAGCGCGGCTACGCCGGCAAGATCTACCAGACGCACGGCGTGGCGAACAACGACTTCCTGCGCGTCTGCGGCAAGGACTGCGAAGGTACGCTGCTGCCTGCGGGTCCGGTGCTGGTTGCGGACCAGTTGCCGAACGACAACCCGGTGAAGAAGTCGGCCCTCGCATATATCCATGCGTATGAAAATGCGTATGGCAAGGGCAGCGTGTCGACCTTCGGCGGCCACGCCTGGGACGCCGCAGCGCTGCTGCAGGCGGCCGTGCCCGAAGCGCTGAAGAAGGCCAAGCCGGGAACCAAGGAGTTCCGGGCCGCGCTGCGCGACGCGCTCGAAGGCGTGAAGAACGTCGCGGGTGCGCACGGCATCTTCAACATGAGCAAGGGCGACCACCTCGGTCTCGACCAGCGCGCTGCAGTGATGGTCGAAATCAAGAACGGCGCGTGGACGCTCGTTAAATAAGAACCCCCTCAGCCGGCAGGACGCTGCGCCTGCCGGCTGCCGGCCCGCTTCCAACGCAGGTCAGCTGCCCGCCGAGCGCTCAACGTGAATTTCGAAATCGCCCTGCTGCTCGGGCAGGACGGTGTTACCAACGGCGCGATCTATGCGCTGCTGGCGCTCGCGCTGGTGCTGGCGTTCGCCGTCACGCGCGTCATCTTCATTCCCCAGGGTGAGTTCGTCTCGTACGGCGCGTTGACGCTGGCGGCGATCCAGTCGGGCAGGCTGCCGGGCGCGGTGTGGCTGCTGGTGATCGTCGGCGCGCTCGTCGTCGTGATCGAGGTGATCGACGCGATCCGCCGCCGCAGCTGGCGCGGTTTGGCCACGATGGCGGCATGGAACCTCGGCTTTCCCTGGGCCCTGCTGGCGCTGTTGCATGTGGTGCCGCTGCAGAGCGCGCCGATGCCGGTACAGATTGCGCTGACGCTCGCTGTGGTGGTGCCGCTGGGGCCGATGCTGTACCGCGTTGCCTTCCAGCCGCTGGCCGAGGCATCGGTGCTGGTGCTGCTGATCGTTTCGGTCGCGGTGCACGTGGTGATGGTCGGGCTCGGGCTGCTGATGTTCGGCGCCGAAGGCTCGCGCACGCCGCCGTTCTCGGACGGTCGCTTCGACCTCGGGGGCATGACGATCACCGCGCAGACGCTGTGGGTGATCTTCTGCTCGCTGGCATTGATCGTGCTGCTTTACCTGCTGTTCGAACGCACGTTGTACGGCAAGGCGCTGCGCGCGACCGCGGTGAACCGGCTCGGGGCGCGCCTGATGGGCATTCCGACTGCGCTGGCCGGCAAGCTGTCGTTCTTCCTGTGTGCGCTGATCGGCGCGTTCTCGGGCATCCTGATCGCGCCGATCACGACCATCTACTACGACACGGGGTTCCTGATCGGCCTGAAGGGCTTCGTCGGCGCGATCATCGGCGGACTGGCGAGCTATCCGGTCGCCGCCGTCGGCGCGGTCCTGGTCGGGCTGCTGGAGTCCTATTCGTCGTTCTGGGCCAGCGCATACAAGGAAGTGATCGTCTTCACGCTGATCATCCCGGTGCTGCTGTGGCGGTCGCTGCGCGCGCATCACGTCGAGGAGGAGGAGTGAGCCCGCGGCGCCTTCTGCTGGCGTTTCTGGTGCTGCTCGCGCTGGCGCCGCTGGTACTGCCCGAGTTCACGATCACGCTGCTCAACTACATCGGGCTGTATTCCCTGGTGGCGCTCGGCTTGGTGCTGCTGACCGGCGTCGGCGGGCTGACGTCGTTCGGGCAGGCGGCTTTCGTGGGGCTGGGCGCGTACACGACCGCGGTGCTGACGACCGCGACCGATCTGCCGATCTGGCTGGCATGGGTCGGCGCCTCGACCTGGCTCGCGCTGCTGGCGGGGCTCGCGCTGACGCTCGTGTTCGCGGTGGCGATCGGCATGATGACGCTGCGGCTGTCCGGGCATTACCTGCCGCTCGGCACGATCGCGTGGGGCATCAGCCTCTACTTCCTGTTCGGCAACTTCGAACTGCTCGGCGGGTTCACCGGCATCACCGGCGTGCCGCCGATCAACTTTTTCGGCCATGCGCTCGAAAGCGGGCGCGAGATCTTCTACCTGATCTGGCTGTTCCTGATCGCCGGCGTGATCACCACCGAGAATCTGCTCGATTCGCGCGAGGGCCGCGCGATCCGCGCGCTGAAAGGCGGGCGCGTGATGGCCGAGGCGATGGGCGTGAACACGGCGGACTCGAGGCTGGCGATCTTCGTGCTTGCCGCCTTGCAGGCCTGCGCGTCGGGGTGGCTGTATGCGCACATGCAGCGCTTCCTGAATCCGACGCCGTTCTCGCTCGCGCAGGGGATCGAGTATCTGTTCATGGCCGTCGTCGGCGGCGCGGGACAGGTGTGGGGCGCGCTGCTCGGGGCGACCGTGATCACGGTGTCCAAGCAGTGGCTGCAGGACATCCTGCCGCAGATAATCGGCCAGGCAGGCAATTTCGAGGTGATCGTCTTCGGCATCGCGATGGTGATCCTGCTGCAGCGAGCGCGTGAGGGGCTGTGGCCGGTGCTGACGAAATGGATTCCGCTGCGGGCGCGGCCGCGCACGATCGACCCCGGCGTGCCGGCTCTGGTGCGGCGGCCGTTGCCGGCGCCGGGCGAAACGCTGCTCGAAGTCAGTCGCGCGACGATGCGCTTCGGCGGACTGGTCGCGGTCCAGGACATGAGTCTCAGCGTCGCCGCCGGCGAGATCGTCGCGCTGATCGGCCCGAACGGGGCCGGCAAGTCCACCACGTTCAACGTGATCTCGGGCGTGCTCGCGGCGACCGAAGGCGAGATCCGCTTCCGCGGCCGCCCGCTTCAGGGAATGTCGTCGCGCGCGATCGCTGCGCTCGGCATGAGCCGCACCTTCCAGCACGTGAAGCTGCTGCCGATGATGAGCGTGCTCGACAACGTGGCGATCGGCGCGCACGGCCGCGAGAATCCGGGCCTGCTGCGCGGCGTGGTCGCCGGCGCGTGGCGGCTGGAGCGGCGCGACGAGATGCGCCTGCTTGCCGAAGCAGCGCGACAGATCGAGCGCGTCGGCCTGGCCGACCACATGTTCGATGCCGCCGGCTCGCTGCCGCTCGGCAAGCAGCGCCTGCTCGAGGTCGCGCGTGCGCTCGCCGCCGATCCTTGCCTGCTGCTGCTCGACGAGCCGGCTGCCGGCCTGCGCTATCTCGAGAAGCGCGCGCTGGCCGAGCTGTTGCGCAAGCTGCGCGACGAAGGCATCGCGATCCTGCTGGTCGAGCACGACATGGATTTCGTGATGGGCCTGGTGGATCGCATCTACGTGATGGACTTCGGGCAGAAGATCGCCGAAGGCCGGCCCGAGCAGGTGCAGAACGACCCGCGCGTGATGGAAGCCTATCTGGGAGGTGTCGAATGACCGACACCATTCTGCAGGTGCGCGACCTGTGTGTCGCCTACGGCAAGGTCGAGGCGCTGCACAACGCGAATCTCAAGGTCGGCAGCGGGCAGATCGTGACCGTGATCGGCCCCAACGGCGCCGGCAAGACGACGATGATGG
>JBAIYN010000246.1:0-2002 GCA_037915775.1 Burkholderiales bacterium
CGGCGGGGCCATCGCCGCCTGTTGCAGAACTTCCAAGCCCGGTCTTAGGACCGGGCTTTTTTTCGTGCTTTCGGATCGGGATTCGAGTGAGTGCATCGATGCCGTGCCCTGCCAGCGTCGATGTTGCTTGAAACATTTATAGCAAATTGCTATAGTCCGCCGTGCTCGTCATTCCGCGCAAGACGCTGGCGTTGTACTGGCATCGGCATCCGCCGGCGCGCGGGCCGCTGGCAAGCTGGTGCAAGGTGATCGAGGAGGCCAGCTTTCTCAGTTTTGCCGACGTGCGCCGGTCGTTCAGCTCGGCGTTCAGGACGCGCAAGCACGTGGTCTTCGACGTTGCCGGTCACCGTGTGGTGACGGTCGCGCAGTACCGCCGCGGCAAGCTGTTCGTGCGCCGCATCTTTTCGGAAACCGAGTACGAGGAACTGCAGGATCAGGTGAGGAAGAAGTTGAAATGAAAGGTGTCGACGTCAACCCGGCCGCAGTCAAGAATGCCTGGCTCGCACTGCAGAAGAGCGTCGGCGGACTGTCCGCCATTCGCAGCGAGCGCGACTACAACCGCATGGCGGCGCTGATGCTCTGGCTGGTCGACGTTGTCGGCGATGACGAAGGCCACCCGCTTGCCGCACTGCTCGACGTGATCAGTGACCTGGTAGCCGCGTACGAGGCGCGGACGATCCAGATCCCGCAGACCGCGCCGCGCGACGTGTTGCGTTTCCTGATGGACGCCAACCAGCTTGCGCAGACCGACCTGAAGGAGGAACTCGGCGGGCAGTCGGTCGTCAGCGCGGTGTTGAACGGCAAGAGAAATATCAAGGCCCGCCAGGCCAAGGCGCTCGGCGCGCGCTTCGGCATTTCGCCCGCGGCGTTCATCAGCTGATCGACCGAAGTCGGAGAGCCAGACCTGGGGGCTGACATGAGTTCGTGGACTGCCGGCTACGTGGCCGACATCGATTACATCTACGGCTTCTATCGCGAACTGACGCCCGGCCTGCTGCGGCTGGCGCTGCTGATCCGGGGCGTGACGCCGTTTGCGGCGGGGCCGATCAACTATCTGGAACTTGGCTTCGGGCAGGGCGTGTCCTTCAACATCCACGCCGCATCGATTCCGGGCAACTTCTGGGGCACGGACTTCAATCCGAACCAGGCCGCCTACGCGCAGTCGCTCGCGCGCGCGGCCAACTCGGGCGCGCACCTGTTCGACCAGAGCTTCGAGGAATTCGCGGCACGCTCCGATCTGCCGGATTTCGACGTGATCGCGCTGCACGGCATCTGGAGCTGGATCTCGGATGAGAACCGGCGCGTCGTGGTCGACCTGATCCGCCGCAAGCTGAAGATCGGCGGTGCGGTCTACATCAGCTACAACACGCTGCCGGGTTGGGCCGCATCGATGCCGCTACGGCACCTGATGTCGTTGCACGCCGACACCGCCGGCAGCGAGGCGCAAGGGATGGTCGGCCGCATCGACGGCGCGATTGCGTTCACGCAGCGGCTGGTCGACATCAACGCCGCCTACTTCGCCGCCAACCCGCAGGTCAAATCGCGGCTGGAAAAGATCGCGACCCAGAACCGCAACTATCTGGCGCACGAGTTCTTCAATCGCGACTGGGAGCCGATGCACTTCGCCGAGCTGGTGCAGCGGCTCGATAGCGCGAAGCTGACCTTCGCGACCTCCGCGGCTCTCCTCGACCACGTCGATGCGATCAACCTGACCGCCGCCGGCCAGGAGCTGCTGAAGGGGATATCGCACCCGGTGCTGCAGGAAACCGTGCGCGATTACCTCGTCAACCAGCAGTTTCGGCGCGACATCTTCGTCCGCGGCATGCGGCAGCTTTCGGCGCTTGAACAGTTCGAGCGCGTGCGTGAAGTGCGGCTCGCCTTGACCGTCCGCGCCGAAGACGTCGAGCTGAAGGCACGCGGTGCGCTCGGCGAGGGGAACCTGCAGGAATCGATCTACCGGCCGCTGCTCGCCGGACTCGCGAGCCGCAATTACGCGCCCAAG
>JBAIYN010000255.1:0-1587 GCA_037915775.1 Burkholderiales bacterium
GGCCCATTTGTTGCGGCGAGGTCACGACCACGCACCGGCTGTCACCCCGGGCCTTGAGGATTCTCGACACGTCGATCGCCTGCTCGTGCGTGTTCACCGAAGCCGATTCCAGCACGATTCGATCCACGGGCACGCCGTTACGCACGAGCCCGTCGCGAATCACAACCGCTTCCGACGCGCCGCCGTCGATCCCCGGTTGAACGCCACCCGAGGCGATGATCATCGAATCCGGGGCCTGTCGAAACCGATCGACCGCGAAGATCGTGTTCATCGCGGTCTGGCCGAGTGGGACCTCGAAACGCGCCCCGACGGCGGCATAGCCGCCCAGCCCGTTGCCCAGCACCACGATCGGCAGTGGCTCCCGCGGCAGCTGAGTGGCGGGCGCGTCGGCGAAGCGAGAACGCTGCGTGAGCTGGAGGGCGTGAGCGACCACCGGCACGCTCATCGCCCAATACAACGCGACGGTGACGACCAGCAACCGGCGTCCCAAGGTGCGCGTGTGTGAGAAGGCGAGGAGTAGCGCGCACACCGACGACGTGCCGATTAGGAACCAGGCCGACCCCGGGACGAGGAACGCCTTCGCAAGCGCGACCACCACGTTCACGAGGGAGATTGTGGCACACGCGAAAAGGTTGCCCGGGCGCAGCCCTGAAGAGAAAAGTCTGCGCAACGGTGGCTTCTTGAGCGCCGCGCGCTATTAGCTGCGGGACGTCGGGGCCGATTGGCGGCAGCAACTTGCTTTCAATCCGTGACTTACGCCGACTTGCGGAATTTTGATCGGTACGCGTCCGTTTTGCCGACATGGCAGCCAGCTTGCTCAACTGTGCGGTACCGGTAACGCGCGCGCGAGGACTCCGAACGCGACGCGTGGACGCGGCGCTCGCCCGAATGTGGCGACGCCACGTCCCAGCCGGATTGAAGGAGACACGATGCTGCGGGCGCTCATTCGAGCAAGTCTGGTCGTTCTTGCCGTGTTCGCGCTGTCGGAGGGACAGGCGCGGGCCAACGGGTGTGACCTGTCGACGGTCACGTCGACGTGCTCATTCGGCAGCGGCGTGTTCGACGCGACGGACCCGCATCCGACCGGAACGGGCTTCATCGATTCGTTTCTGCGCGTGCAGCAGAACGGGTGGGAGCAGGGCTACAACACCAGCGATCGCAGCTATTCAACGCCTGGCGGGATGCAGCCGATTATCCAGGACAAGACCGACCCGAATTTCACGCGCGACCTGCCGATCGCGAACATCGGGAAGGAAACCATCGGTACCACAGACTATTACGCGTTCTTCCTCGACGTTAACGAGCAGGCGACGAACAACGGCAGCAAGAACCTGATTACGCTCGACCAGCTCGAGATCTTCACGTCGTCGACGCCAGTCTCGGGCAAGCAGCCGTTCTACTCCAACAGCGGCAACAACAATGCGTCGGGGACGCTCGATCTAGCAGGAAATCCGATCAACAAGATCTACGACATGGACAGCTCCGCCGATAACTGGGTGAACATCAACTACAACCTGAGCAGCGGCGGCAGCGGCACAGGTGACATGGTGTTCTTCCTGCCGGTCAGCCTCTTCGGGAACGCAAAGT
>JBAIYN010000271.1:0-3250 GCA_037915775.1 Burkholderiales bacterium
GCTCACGCGCGCAGAAGCGGATCGATTGATCGCAGCCTGTGCGCCTCACCTGGCGGCGCTCGTTCGGTATGCCCTGGCCACAGGGTGCCGCGCGTCCGAGATCACCGGCCTGCAATGGGAACGGGTCGACCTGGCGCGCTGTACTGCCTGGTTGAACCAGACCAAGAACGGGACGCCTCGGGGAGTGCCTTTGAATGTGGATGCAGTGCAAGTCTTGAGAGAGCAGATTGGCAAGCATCCTCGCTTCGTGTTCACGCACCGGGGCAAGCCGATACGGTGGGAACTCACCAACTCGGCCTGGCACTCGGCGCTGGCGCGGGCGGGGATCAAGGACTTCCGCTTTCACGACCTGCGGCACACCTGGGCGTCTTGGCATCGGCAGGCCGGCACGAGCTGCGACGAGCTGAAGGACCTGGGTGGCTGGAAGTCACGCAGCATGGTGGATCGCTACGCGAAGTTCGCAACGGAGAACCTGGCTGTTGCCGCGTCTCGGATCGAGAGCGGGCGGGGTGACTCGAACGTGGTGCCGTTTTCACGTTTCGGTCACGGTCAAGAAATGAAAAAGGCCAGCGCAGTTGGCTGACCCTTGATTTGATTGGCTCCCCGACCTGGACTCGAACCAGGGACCTGCGGATTAACAGTCCGTCGCTCTACCGACTGAGCTATCGGGGAAGAAGGCGCGGATTATAGCGACGGCAACGGTCGCTACCAAAATCTGGCTAGCTGCGCAGGACCGCTGCGACCGCGTCGAGAACGTAATCGATGTTCTTCGAATTCAGCGCCGCCACGCAGATCCGCCCGGAGGAGACCGCGTAGATGCCGAATTCGCTCTTCAGTCGTTCGACCTGCGCCGCTGTGAGCCCGGAGTACGAAAACATGCCGCGCTGGCGCAGCACGAATGAGAAATCCTGCGCGACCCCGCGCGCTTTCAGTCCCTCGACGAAGCGGGTGCGCATCAGCTTGATGCGATCGCGCATCTCCGCCAGTTCCTTCTCCCATAGCGCGCGCAGGCGGGCATCGGTCAGTACGGCGGCGATGATGCTGCCTCCGTGGGTCGGCGGGGTCGAATAGTTGCTGCGGATCACCCGTTTCAGCTGACTCATGACGCGCGCCGCCTCATCCTTGCTCGCGGCCACGATCGTCAGCGCGCCCACACGCTCGCCGTAAAGCGAGAAGGACTTGGAAAACGAACTCGACACGAAGAAAGGAATTCCCGCTTCTCCGAACAGCCTCACCGCAACGCCATCGGCATCGATCCCTTCACCGAAGCCCTGGTACGCAATGTCCAGGAAGGGAATGAAGCCGCGCTCGCGTGCTATGCGGACGACGACCTCCCACTGCTCCCTGGTCAGGTCGACACCGGTCGGGTTGTGGCAGCAGGCGTGCAGGACGACGATGGTGTCGGGGCCGGCGGCATTCAGCGCCTTCTGCATGCCGGCAAAGTCGACTCCGTGCGTTGTCGCTTCGTAATACCGATACGTGGAGACCTTGAAACCGGCGCCCTCGAACAGCGCGCGATGGTTTTCCCAGCTCGGATCGCTGATCAATACGCTTGCGTTCGGATTGATGCGCTTCAGCAGGTCGGCCCCGATCTTGAGTCCGCCGGTGCCGCCCAATGCCTGCGCTGTGATGAGGCGACCTTCCTTGATCAGCGGCGATCCTTCGCCGAACAGAAGCCGCTGCACTGCTGCGTCATAGGCCGCGATGCCTTCGATCGGCAGGTACCCGCGCGGCGACGCTGTTTCGAGGCGTGCTCGCTCCGCCTCGCGGATAGCCTGCAGCACGGGAATCTTTCCCTGGTCGTCGTAGTACACCCCGACGCCGAGATTGACCTTGGATGATCGGGCATCTGCCGCGAACGCTTCGGTCAGGCCAAGAATCGGATCTCGCGGCGCAAGTTCAACGCCGTCAAAAACGCTCGCAGTCATCGTGCCTGCGGCTCAGACGTAAGGGCTGGCCGCTCTGTGGCGCGAGTTTACACGCCGCAGCAAGATCGCCCCCTGAGCGCGCGCCAACGTCACCGCTCGGAGCAATTCTTCAAAGAAAAGTCAAGCCCTGATCGCTCTAGTTGGTATCGTCGTAAGTTATTGTTTTTATTATTATCTATCCGGTAGCGTCCGCCTGTGAAAGGGCTAGGTTTTTCCGTAGCCAACTCTTAGACTTCGCGCTTGCGCCTGCAATATTGCAGTGCAAAAAATCTCGTGTCCACCAACGTGAACTCGCCGTTTCAACTGCATCAGCCTTTTCCGCCGGCCGGTGACCAGCCTGACGCGATCGATCGGCTCGTGCAGGGATTGGGCGACGGCTTGGCGTATCAAACCTTGCTCGGCGTGACCGGTTCCGGCAAGACGTTCACGATGGCAAACGTGATTGCCCAGATCGGGGTGCCGACGCTGGTCCTCGCACCGAACAAGACTCTCGCGGCGCAGCTGTACTCGGAATTCCGGGAGTTTTTCCCGACCAACGCGGTCGAGTACTTCGTTTCCTACTACGACTATTACCAGCCCGAGGCATACGTCCCGTCGCGCGACCTGTACATCGAGAAGGACAGCAGCATCAACGAGCATATCGAGCAGATGCGGCTGTCTGCCACGAAGTCGCTCCTCGAGCGGCGCGACACGGTGATCGTCGCGACGGTATCGGCGATCTACGGCATCGGCAATCCGAGCGACTACCACGCGATGGTCCTGACGCTGCGCGTGAAGGATCGCTTGAGTCAGCGCGACGTGATCGCGCGCCTGACGTCGATGCAATATCGACGCAACGAGACCGAGTTCACGCGCGGCACTTACCGCGTGCGCGGTGACACGATCGACGTGTTCCCGGCCGAGCACGCGGAACTCGCGGTCCGGATCGAATTGCTCGATGACGAGATCGACAGTCTCCAGCTGTTCGATCCGCTGACCGGGCGAATCCGGCAGAAGATACCGCGCTTCATCGTCTATCCGTCGTCGCATTACGTGACGCCGCGCCAGACGGTGCTGCGCGCGATCGAGGACATCAAGGTCGAACTGAAGCAGCGCGTGGACGAACTCGTGGTGGCCGGCAAGTTGGTCGAGGCGCAGCGCCTGGAGCAGCGCACCCGATTCGACCTCGAGATGCTTGCCGAACTCGGCTTCTGCAAGGGCATCGAGAACTACACACGGCACCTGGCCGGGTCGATGCCCGGCGAGCCGCCGCCGACGCTGATCGACTACCTCCCCGCCGACGCGATGATGATCATCGACGAGTCGCACGTCACCATCCCGCA
>JBAIYN010000027.1:0-1574 GCA_037915775.1 Burkholderiales bacterium
GATGCGCCACGGGAGCACGGGGAGCGGTGTGAACGCGGCGAGGAGCACGCCCCATGCAACGGACGAGGCTGCGCGCGCGTTAGATCTCGGGTCCGAAATCTAGTGCTTTGTCCACGCCCATCCGGTGATGCGCCAGCCCTCCGCAACCTTTTGCAGCGCCACCGTTAGCGTGGAACCGGATTCCGTGACCCGCTTCCCCTTCTGCTTGTAGGTGTAGGTCGCGGGAACGACGACGTAAGCGCGGTCTGCGGTGATGTCGACGTGCCTCGGCTTGCCGAGTTTTGCCAACGGCTGAGTGATGCCATACTTCTTGTTGTAGGCATCAAAATCATTCGCCCAATCCGCACAGGCCGTTGCACCCAGCCAATGATGCGGTGGAAACTCGTCGATAATGGATGACGGAGCAGCGCAGGCGGCCAGCGCGGTCTTCGTATCACCCTTGTTCAGGCTGTCGTTGAATTGATTCACTGTGACCATAACATCCGTCTTGTCGGACGCGGCGGCTTTCGAAGCGGCGGCTGGCGCCATTGCCAAGGCGACGACGAATGCGACGATGATTTTGTACACGTTGTCCACCTCTCTCAGTTTGCTGTTCCTCAGGTGCACCCCTCTTGCGGCTCGTCCTGTCTCTATGAAGTCGGCATTGCTGTGCCGGTCGAGTTCGCCGTCGCGGTCTGCGTTGGCTGGCTAGGTGTCATTGTCGGCGTCGTGATCGGCATGCTCGTTGCCGTCACGGCCTGCGTTGGTGTCTCACTGTGGGTGGGCGTCTCGGAGAGCGTCGGCGTAGCCGTCGCCGTCGGCGTGCTCTCCGGGGACCCTTTGGGGGTTTGAGTCGGCGACTGTGGCGGCGTTTCAGGCGGAGGCGTGGGAGTCGGTGTCGGCGTGGGCGAGGGTGTCTCGCACGGCTGTTGCGAAGTCTTGTCCGCGAGCGCTTTGCACAGTTTCGCCAGGATGTGGGGATCGAGGTTCGGGTTCCGGTCATCTGCCATCGGGACGATCGTCGGATCGTTGGCCGCCGCGGCGATGTTGTTCTTGTTCTTTTCGATGCACTTGCAAACGTCCTTGAGGGACATTTGAACTTTGGGGTCGACGGTTTTCCCGGGGACATTCGTATCGATGACGAGCGGACCCAAGTCGGTGCCGCCGAATGTCCCAAACGGATCGATGGGCTCCGAGAGTTGGTTGTTGTCGGCGTCGGCGCCGGGGTTGGGTGAGTTGTGGCAGACGTTGCAACTCTTGCTGCCGAGATCCTTCCCTGGGACGACTTTACTCAGTACGTCACCGTCGGTGATCTTCGTGAAATTCGTTGTCCCGGGCGGGACGGGCACATCTCCCATCTTCATGCTGCCGTTGCTGTCCACGTCTTCGCCGAGCTCGGCGCGATCGGTGCCGAACTGATTTCCGGCGGCTCTACTGTCGATCGGACACAGCAGAAACGACGGTCGAAACCGCTTGCCTGCGGCAGGACCAGGGCAGTCGAAAATCACCCGAGGAAGCTTGCATCCTCCGAGCTCGCATGCCCCCTGGGCGCTCTCCTTGCTCATGGTCACGACAAAGCGGCAGCAGGGCGGGAC